>JAAXXA010000641.1 GCA_013334735.1 Bacteroidota bacterium | reverse complement strand
ATAATTCAACGCCACCAATATCTTCCAAAAGCGCTAATTGAGGTTGCATCTCTTTCCACGTCATAACGCTTAATTGCGGATACTTTGCTTTGATATTTGAAGTAACAGAAGCTAATGAGTCATTATTACTTAACAAAACCGCTATCTCAGATGTTTGAAAAAATTGCCCTGACGAATCTGCTAAATCTGAATTTTTAACAAACACATTTGTTTCATCAAAAACAGTATTGGATGTTTGATAAATACCTGCAATTTTAAAGGCTTCCGTTTGAATTTCACCATTATTTTTTGGAAATCTTAAAACAATTTTTGAATGTAATTTGGCTTTTAATTTATTTGCAAGTTTACGGCTTATAACCACTGGATTTTTTTTAACTCCTTCAAAATATTTTCCGCAAGTATCGCAAATACTTTGATAAATTGTTGTTGTGTTTTTTTCTTCTTCAGGTTTGATACCAATTATTTGCACACCGGATGAAAAAGAAGAGTAATTTATCATACCTGTAATTTTTGTCCTTTTAGTTACTGCTTTCACACCAGGTATTCCTTTGATATAATCTGCAACGCTTTCAGCATTATTTATAGAATATTGCGTTTCGTTATTTTCAAGATACTTTGGATGATGCAGTTGGATGTGCGAAATTTCCCTGTTTACCGATGCGCTGATTTTTTGATCACTCATCCCGAAAATTAATGCAGCAGTAAAAGTTCCTCCAAGTAACCCTACAGCCATAGCGAAAATTACAATTAAACTTCTTTGTTTATTTCGCCATATATTTTTCCATGCTATTGAACGGATCATTTATATTTAAGATTTAAGATTTATGATATAAATTAAAGTCTTTCCATAAAGTCTCTAAAAAAATATTGCAAATTGCATAAATTAAATTGCAAATTGTAAATTTATAAGACTTAGAATTATCAATGCTTATACTGTTTTTTAAATTTTGCATTTTAGATTTTGCATTTTAAAATTTGCATTGAATATTTTTATTTACTTCGTAATGCACTTACTACATTTAACTTCATTATTTTTCTGATAGGATAAATTATTGCAAAAAGTACAATTAACAAAATAAGAAGACTGTGTGTAAAATAAATATCTGGTTGAAAAGCTACTGATAGTATTGGTTCCATCCCAAAATCCTCCATTGTTTTTGCCATATCTCCGCTTAACCGCAAAGGATTGGTATAGAAATAATATATTATAGGAGTGGCTGCTATCATACCGAAAAGTATCCCTGTTATTCCTATGTAAACCATTTCAATTGCAACAATTAAAGCAAGCTTTGTTTTTTGCATACCAATAGAAACCACTACGCCAAATTCTTTTATCCTTTCTGTAGTCATCATCAATACTGTCCCAAAGATTCCGAATGCTACAATCATATATAAAATACCAATCAAAAAGTAACTGCCAATATTTTTTGATTTTATAAATTGAACAATTTCAACAAGCATTTCGTCCCACTTCATTACCTCGTATTTGTTAGCATTTACAGCGCTTTTTATTTCTTTAAATGTTTTATCTATTTTTTCAGGAGCAATCAGGTTAAATGATATGGAAGTAATTCTGTTTTCGGACCCGAAAAATTCCTGGCATACAGGCAGGTTCATATATACTATCCGGTTATTCAAATCAGGAGAAGGAAAATGAATTATTCCTCTAACCGGGTATTTTCCTGCCGCGCTTGTTCCTTCAAAGCCTTGTCCTATTAATACCAGAGTATCGCTTTCTTTTAATTTTAAATATTTTGCCAGACCTTGCGAAACTATAATACCCTTATCATCACTGGTAAGATATTTTCCTCTTATTATTTTTTTAGAAATATTTGTAAACCGGTTTTCTTTATCGGGATCAATACCGATCAATGCTACACCTTTTGACTGCTCATCTTTTGACGCAAGAGCAAAAGATTCAAGTCGCGGAACATATATAGAAACATTGCTTATTTTATTAAGATTATTTTTTAATGAATCATTTAATTGAAATGAATTATTAATATCCTCTTTTTCGTTCCAGTATCCTTTTTTGTGTATCTGAATATAGCCTGTGTAGGATTCAACAATATTATTTACTATATGGCTGAAAACACCTGTTTGCATGGAACGCATTATCAGTGCAAGAAAAATTGCAAGCGAAACGGATGCTGCCGTAAGTAGTGTTCGTCGCTTATTCCTCCAGATATTTCTCCATGCAAGCCTGAAATAATTTTTCATAAATACTTATTAATTCGTAATTGATAATTCGTAATTCGTAATTTGTAATTCGTAATTCGTAATTGTTTTACTTTGTTGTCTGACTTAACTTTTTCATGTTTTGTTGTGAGAAAAAAGTATCGTTAATTATTTGATTGAATACAATGCTTTTTATTTCAAG
>JAAXXA010000640.1 GCA_013334735.1 Bacteroidota bacterium | reverse complement strand
ATATTACAGAAAGCTAATCGGTATTAACCTTATGTCGGGGAAACCAAATAAAAATATTTCATCAATAAATTCTCAATCAAAGAATGTGAAATCTTTGAAAAAAATCGAAACTGCTGAAAACATTCCCAAATGGGCGCTTTTAGCGGTTTTATTATTAACGGCTTTCATATACAGCAAAGCGCTTTATAATGGTTTTACAAATTTCGATGATGATTATTATATCCTAAAAAACCCTTTTTTAAAGGATTTTAACTGGCAAGGTATCAAAGCCATTTTTACTTCATTTTACTGCGGAAATTATCATCCGTTTACCACTCTTACTTATTTGTTTGAATATTCATGGTTCGGATTAAATCCATTGCCTTATCATTTGTTGAATGTATTGCTGCATCTGCTAAATACACTGCTCGTTTTCAAATTTACAGAAAAACTTAGCAGCAAAAAAACAACAGCTTTGGTTGTTTCTCTTTTGTTTGCCCTTCATCCCATGCATGTGGAATCGGTAGCATGGATTTCTGAACGAAAAGATGTATTATACGCGTTTTTTTATTTGTTGTCGTTATTTGCTTATCTGCGTTACTTGGAATCAGGCTATAAAGCAAAACAATATATGGCAGCGCTAATGTTTTTTGTAGCTTCGTTACTTTCCAAATCGGCAGCAGTTACGCTTCCCGTGATTATTTTTGCTATTGATATATACAAAGGAAGAAAAATTAACACAAAATTAGTGTTGGAAAAAATTCCTTTTTTCTTACTGTCGTTAATTTTCGGAATAGTTACTTTATTGTCGCAAGCCACAATGGGAGCTATTTATAATTCTATGCAATCTTATGGTTTCATTAATAAAATATTTCTTTTTACATCCGCTGTTTCTTTTTACATCATAAAGATGATTGCCCCGTTCAATTTGTCCGCCATGCACTATTTCCCCAATCTAAACAACGGGGCATTACCATGGCAGTATTATGCATCCTTACCTTTCTTGTTAATTGTTACTTGGTTGTTATTGAGAATTACTTCCTTTCGAAAGGAAATTATATTTGGTACCATCTTCTTTTTGATCGCGATTTCGGTAATGCTGCAAATTGTTTCTGTTGGTTCTGCTCTTGTTTCCGAACGATATACATACATATCCTATATCGGCTTTTTTTATATTGCAGGTCAGTGGATTTCAGGTACAGGGAAAAAACAACGAAAAATAGTTATTGGGTTATTCTCATTATATATGATTATATTTTCTGTGCAAACATGGAATCGTATTGATGTATGGAAAGATGGCAATGTTCTTTTTACGGATGTTATAAAAAAATACCCGGATGCTTTTCATGCTTATTTGATGAGAGGCAATTATAAACATGGTACAGATGATATTGAAGGCGCAATGGAAGATTACACTAAAGCAATACAGCTAAACCCTCAATATGCCGACACTTACTATAACAGAGGTGTTGGATATGATAGAGTGGGCAATATAAAATTAGCTATGCAAGATTACAATAAAGCAATTCTGCTGAATCCTGAATATTCAGACGCGTATTATAACAGGGGAGTGGCTTATGATGGATTGGGCGATATGAAATCTGCTATAAGCGATTACAACAAGGTTATTCTGCTGAAACCGAATTCTGCAGATACATATAATAACAGGGGCTGGGCATATTACAGATCAGGCGATTTTAAATCTGCTATGCTTGATTATAACAAAGCTATTTCGCTGAATCCTCAATTTGCAGAAGCATTTAATAACAGGGGCTGGGCGTGTTATGAAGCAGGTGATATGAAATCAGCTTTACTCGATTATAACAAGGCAATTCTATTAAACCCTGAATTTGTGCTAACCTATAACAACAGGGCGGCATTAAAAACAAAAATCGGAGATTTCAAAGGAGCTATCGAAGATTTGAATTGTTTGCTAAAATTAAATCCTGATGACGGCGGTATTTATTTTAATCGTGGGACTTTACGCTTAAATATGAACGACATTTCCGGCGCATGCGATGATTGGAAAAATGCTGCGAAAATGGGTAACGAAGCGGCAGCGAAGATGTTGACGCAATATTGTCGTTAATCCTTTGAATTTTTTTTTATTCATTTATTTATTAGATTTGATACCTTGAGGCTCTGCCTCTGGGTAATTCATTCTCACTTGTCCTGTATGTTATAGAATTTTACAAATTAAGAAACTGATGTTACGCAAAAGTACTGAATTTAATATAGCGGTCAGTCAGAGCTGATTTTCCTGCAACGTAGAGAAAGGAAAGATAGTCGAAGACGACCGCTATATAGACAGCCACTCTTCGACACGCCACGATTTTAGGACTATCTGTATTAATTGATAATTAAATTAATCGTGTCGGCTCTGAGTGACTTTAACAAATAAATA
>JAAXXA010000639.1 GCA_013334735.1 Bacteroidota bacterium | reverse complement strand
GCCGCCTGATTATAAAAAGAAAATTAAGAGAAGAATACTCAATTATATGGGTAATTGCAACAGTAACTTTAATTATTTTTTCTTTTTGGACAGATGGGCTTACTATAATTGCAAATTTTTTAGGAATACGAGTTGCATCTAACCTAATTTTTACCGGCGCAATTTTCCTGATTCTGATTTATCTTATTCATCTTTCGATTATTGTTTCAAAATTACACGAGAATAATAAAAAGCTGGCGCAAAATCTTACAATGATGAAAGAAAAAATGGAAAAAGAAGTTATAGAAAAGAAAAATTAAAATGTTAAAATGAAAATTTTATTAATAATACCATCCACGCAAACACTTTTTTCCTGTGGCACTCCTGAACTTTATAAAAAACTAAATATAGGATTTTATCCTGCTTTAGGATCTTTATATCTGGCAAGCTACCTAAGGGAATTTTCTTCTCACAAAGTAGAAATACTTGATATTGCCGTTGAGGGAATAGGTACAGAAGATCTGCAAAAAAGAATTATGAATGGTTCTTATCAAGCTGTGGGTATTTTTGCGACTTCCTTTACTATAAATGTTGTTAGCAAAATTTCAAAAATCGTTAAAGAAATCAACCCTGAAATAAATGTAATTATTGGCGGACCTCATGTTGATATATTTCCCGAAGAAACGGCTTCTCTTAATGGAGTGGATTTCGTTGTTTTAGGAGAAGGCGAAATAACACTTACCGAATTATTGAATTGTATTGAAAATAAAGGAAACCCTGAAGAAATTAAAGGATTGGTTTTTAAGAAAGAAGATAAAATTATTTTTTCAGAAAAAAGACCATTGATTGATAACCTTAATGAGCTGCCTTTTCCTGCAAGAGATTTAACCGACTATAAAAAATATCATTCCCTTATTGGAAAATCAAAAGTTAGCACAACCCTTATGACCAGTAGAGGTTGCTCTTTCCGATGTAATTTCTGCTTTATTCAGTATGGTGGAAAATACAGAATGAGATCGGCTGAAAATGTAGTTAAAGAAATTAAACAATGTGTTGCTTTAGGTATTAACGAAATTTTCTTTTTCGACGAACTTTTTACTGTAAAAAAATCAAGAGTTATGGATATCTGTAACGAGATAATTAATAACAAACTTGATATAATTTTTGATATACGTTCAAGAGTTGATACTATTGATGAAGAAATGCTCCTGAAATTAAAAGAAGCAGGATGCGCCAGAATTCAATATGGTGTGGAAAGTGGCGACCCTGATATTCTTCTTGCGATGAATAAAAGAATAACTATTGAACAAATTCGTAAAGCAATTAAACTTACGAAAAAAGCAGGTATTGATGTTTTTCTGGATTTTATGCTTGGTTATCCCGGCGAAACAATTGAACAGATGAATCGTACAATAAAATTTGCTATAGAATTAAACCCTGATTATTTGCAGTTTGGAATTACCGTATTACTCCCTTCTACTACTATTTATCAGGAGGCTTTAAAAAATAAATTTTTAAAAAATGATTTCTGGAGAGAATTAGCTAAGGATCCACCTGAAACTATTATCCCTCCTATTGCTTCCGAAAAATATAGCAGAGATGAATTAGAAAAAATTTTAGAAAAAGCTTATTCAAAATTTTATTTCCGCCCTCGCTATTTGTTGAAAAAGTTATTTAAAATTCGTTCTTTTACGCAGTTGGCAAGACAATTAAAAGCAGGTTTTCATTTAGCGTTTAGTAAATAACATGATGATATTTTTTCTATACACTTAAATTTTATGGACAATCATACATTTGTTATACCTGCATATAAAGACTCACAATACCTTGAGCCTTGTATTATTTCATTAAAAAATCAATCTGTAAAAAGCAATATTATTATTACTACATCAACACCTTCCGATTATATTAAACAAATTGCCGGAAAATATTCTATTGAAATTATAATTAACAATTCTAAAAACAAAGGAATTGCAGAAGATTGGAATTTTGCTCTGGCGCAAGCTAATACAAGCTATGTTACTATTGCGCATCAGGACGATTTATATGAACAACATTATACGGAAAATGTCTTGCACAAACTGAATTATTATACGGAAACTCTTATTGTTTTTACAGATTATTCTGAATTATTAAATGAAAATACCCGCAATAATTCATTAAATTTGATTGTTAAAAAACTGCTTTTATTTCCATTTATGTTCAGATCTGTCATTACTCTCAGGTTTTTCAAAAAACTATTACTTCTCTTTGGAGATCCTATTTGTTGCCCTTCCGTTACTTATAATAAAACTAAACTTTCCGGTTTTTCTTTTTCCAATAAATTTTCTTGTACCCTCGACTGGTTTGCATGGTCTGAAATGTCGAAGAAAAAAGGAAATTTTATTTTCATTAAAAAGAATTTGATGA
>JAAXXA010000104.1 GCA_013334735.1 Bacteroidota bacterium | reverse complement strand
GAAAAGTTTTTCCGGAAAGGTCATACAGCTTTTCAACGGTAATTTTTATATATCCATTTTTTTCGTCATAACTTTTTGAGGAAGTCAACAAATTAAATGAAGTATCAAGTGGCGCTATAATCTGACCTGTTGCTTTGCCGAAAGAGGCGCTTCCTACAATAATAGCGCGTTGCTGTGTTTTAAATGTTTGAGCCAATAATTCGGATGCGGATGCGCTTCCCTTATTAACTAATACTATCAGTGGTCCTGAGTAAATGGCTCCTCTGTTCATATCTTTTATTACTCTGGGTTTTTGAGATTGTATTTTTTCAATAAATAAAGGAGCTGCATCAATAAATATTCCTGCCAGATTTATAGCTTCTTCAACCGAGCCTCCTCCATTATCACGCAAGTCCAATATTAGTCCCTGAATACTATCTTCTTCTAATTTAATAATTTCTTTAGCTACATCATTTGCACAGCCCAAAGAAGAGTTTTGTGAAAAATCGGTGTAGAAACTTGGAAGTGAAATATAACCTATAGGATATTTTTTCGATAAAATGTAAGCGTTAATAGTATTGTCGTCCGACTTTACTAATGCTTTTTTTAAATGTGTTTCTATAATAGCTCCGCTTTTTTTCAAAACAGTAATGTTTAATTCATTTTCAGCAGAGGAGAATAACAGATTATTAAATTCATCAATATCATAATCAGAAACATCAATTTGCGGTTTACCTGAAAATTTTATTTTTGTTACCTGATCACCAATATTAAGTTTATTGCATTTCCACGCGGGGCTGCCGGGCTTAATTGCCGTGATCTCTATATGTTCATTTTTATTTTCATCAAAATTAAAACCATATATTTCAAGAGTAATTGACAGCGATTCTTTAAAATGTTTATTAACGATAGCCGTAAAATAATCACTGTGAGGATCGCAGGTTAAAATAATTGACTGGAGTAAATTTTCTTCTAGATAAACTGCAATTCCGTTGGAATTATTTATTTTTTTTTCAACTCCTTTTCGTAGTTTAAGAACCGCTTTAATTTTTGAGCTGTCGTTTTTTTCAAATTCAAAATCTTTGTCCAATTTGTTAGCTAATGCAAGCTGCCGGAGTGTATATAATTTAATATAATCATCAATTTTTTTTATTTTCTGATCAATATTTTTGGGATAGCTGTTTGTGAATGAATCATAAAAAACCAGCGAATCATTTTCGTTCCAAACATATTTTTTATTTCGGCAACTGTTGATAAGACTATCTGTTTCCTTCAAACGCAATTCGTAAACAGAACTCAGAAAATCATACGATTTGCAAAAGATTTCTTTAGCTGATGGTTGTTGGTCCTGTATTTTTTTTAAGGCAAGAATATCATCATCATATAAATAGAAACATTGCCCATCGATATAAAATAAATAGTTCTCAATAGCCTTTGCAGCGAATGCTTTATCAAATTCCGGTGGCTGGAAATGTATTTTTTTTATCAAATAAAGCATCTTATCAACTTTTTCGCACGATGAAGCTTCCTGCGAAAAACATGCTGATGAAAATGAAATAGAAGCGACAAAAGCAAATATGTAAAGTAACCATGTTCTTTTCAGAAAACTTAATTTCATGCGAGCCTTCAACATTAAAAAATGAGATATGATAAAGGTTCTATGATGAAAGAGAAAAATTGTTCTTTTGTTCACCTTGCTTTTTTTAATTGATTAAGAGGTTGTTTTATTTTATTTTTTATTCTTTCGCTTTCTTTAAAGGCTAAAGAAAGCTACAAAGAAAGCCTTGACAAAACTAAGCTTCTGCCCGCTCCGTTAAATTTTGTGAAATTTATAGAAAAGCGAGAAAACTTCTATTCTTAAATTTCACAAAATTTACCGTTCACACCAGCCTTTACCCCGCAGTTTTGTCCTACCTACGCTCTTTTCCTGCTGCGCAGGAATTTTATTTTGCTGTGTACTATTAAATAATTGTTTCATTAATTATAAACAATATCTGCTTTATGTGATGAAATATAATTTTAATTTTTTTTAAACAACGTCTAAAGCTCTTTTAATTTTTGCTAAAATAGTAAACATTTTGAGAACCAAATATTTTTATGAAGGGGGAAAGAGAGTTTTAAATTTGAGGGAAATATTGTGTCTTAAATTTTAAAGATTTTTATGGAACTTTTTTACCCCATGAAGCATATATTTATAAGCCTTCAATAACAACAAAAATTGAACTCCTATAGAAAGTATTCCTTGTTAATCTTAGATTGTAGTATTCCTGAATTTTTAGTTAATCATTGGATCATATGGATAAGAGGTAATACACGATTTTATACAGTCCTGATTTTTTAGTTTTATATTTCCTCTATATATACAAACAAATCCTGAAATAGTCTGACCATTAATAGTAATTTCATATTTGTACTTTCCATCTTTTATGCCTTCTTTATTATTACCGCTATCTCCTTTCCAAAATTGATTGCTTCCAGTCGATTCATAAACTGTCCCGCCTAAGAATCCGGGTCGTGTAACCTTTATTTTACTATCAGGGAACTTGTCGATATTATCTATTACCCAGAAATCGTTACAACCGTCTGCTTGCGGAGTAAAGAGGTTCGGAATTGTTAGAGTAATAGTGTCAACAACATATTTTGATTGGGAATCAGCGCAGTCACAAATATCATTAGAAACATGTTCTTTTTTGCATGCGAAAAGGAAAGTTAAACAAGCAATTAATATGAAAATTATTTTTTGTTTCATTTTATTTCATTTTTTATAACAACGGGCACTTGAATTTAGGTGGCAGTTTTATTGCACTTTTGAATTGTCCATAAAAATATTTTTCGAAGTTACAAACGTTAAATTTATCCTACAGGAAATCTGACAAATATATAATAAATATATTCATTTTTTTCGTCTTTGCTCCTTGAATACATTTATGCAATGTTATCATTTTATTTTAAAGTCCATTGGGGTAATCAAATAATATGGCTTGTCATTAACATTAGATAAATGATAGCCATTATATTTAATATCAGATGGCAACCAATATTTGAATTGAATTCTGTATTTCCCAGCTTTTGCCGGCACCATAGTATCTTTTTGATTTTGTTTCCAAACTGTTTGGTCCCATATAAATATCATTTTGGTGTTTGGATCAAAATTAGTCAAGGCAATTTCTCCATTATGCAGTTTTTGGAAATCTTTAATTATCCAATCACCATTGTCAAAATAGTATAATAAAATATTTGCAGAAGTTAGGTTGTACGCGTAAAGAGTGTCCTTAGATTTATTAATTATTTCTATAATTACCTTCTCTTTTTCATAATATTCTTTTTTGTCAATATTAACTACTACCCTTGTTGAATCGACTGTTTGAGAAAATAATTGCAAAGAAAAACAGTAATGGATTAATAATATTAATAATATTTTTTTCATTTATTTAATCAGATTAAAAGCGAATTTACATTATAGAATTTTGATTTCGTAATATTGTTTATTAATTCTTTTGACGATTTTTTAAATATTTATCTGTTGAATGTTTGAATGCTTTCTTCTAAAACAAAAAAATGTGATTAAATCAAACTCTTTTTCTAATTGGTTCTTCGTGACTTCTTAGTGGTTCTCTGTGTTAATTATTTTTTTTAACACAGAGATCACAGAGAGTTTTCACTGAGTTACACAGAGAGATATTCAACAAATATTATTATCTTTAAACTATTGTTAACAAAAAGATGCAGCTTTTCAGTAAAGACAATATGTAAATGGAATTGATCTAAAAATTTTCAAAAAATTCCTCCACATTAACTTTCTTCTTTAAAAAACACTTTATAATAGTGCATGCCCGTTGTTTCATCAAATCCGCGCTCAATCAACTCATTATTTCCATGGACATATATGTGGAAATTCTTATCGAGTTTAATCACACTTTTAAAAACGCGTTGTTGTTTCTTTACAGCAGGTGATGAAATATCAAACTCATCAGAAATATGAATCTCCCTTTTTTCTTCGAATTGTTCTTTAAAATCTCTGAATGCTTTAATGGCTTTAGGTTTTTGAATTACTTCTTCCTCGAAGTCTTTTAAATTAAAAGAATCATTTTCTTTAAAAAAATTTAATGATTTATTTAACAAATCAACCTGATCGGCACGGGATACGTTATTGACTTCTTCCGGTAACTGTTCGGTTACAAAATGCTTGCAGAGAGTTAAGAGATTTTGGGTTTGATGGTAATTATCATTACGGGGACTTACATGCAAAAAATCATCGCGCCAGTATTGCGCTTCATAACCTTTGCCCGAGTTATCCACTATTGCAACCAAATAACCTTTTTCTCTTTCAGAATTGAAAATCAGGCAGCCTTTATCCAGCTTATGTATATTAATTCCTTCTTCGCTGTTTATTTCAAAATTATCTTTTGTGTGCTGCACTTTTAAAAAAGTATCTTTATTTTCTGATTTAAAAAGACCTACTGCATCCACATTTTCGCCATCAATATCGCAGTCTTTGAAATATGCCACATAAAATTCTCCGGATTTTACTTTAGGATGAATGCTTTGCTCATAAAGGTGCTTTGCAAGATTTACACTTTGTTGGTATAATTCATCAGTATCATCAAATATTTCAGAAATGTAGCCATAAACTTCGTTGTACTTTAAATCATTTTGATGTGAAAGATTATAAAATTCTGTTGATTTAAAAGAAGAAGTAAAATAAGATGAAAATAAATTTATTAAATTGTCATCAGTATTCAATTTATCATTTGAAATTTTAACACCTTCATCCAGGGATTTGTTACCTATGAAATGAATTACTATCTGATCAGGTTTATAATTTTTAAACATAATTTATTTATTTTATTCTTATTTTTTCTCTATACGATCAACGCTTACATAAAATGAAGTTTCTAAATTTGATATATTTATCAAGGTCTTTTAAATCCTATTTGTTTGCGTTCTTTTTGCTCGATTTTTTGCTCGTCTTTTTGTAGCAAATAGTTTATTGCTTCGTAAACATCTTTAAATTGTTTATTGTATTTATTCTCTATTTCTTTAAGCTTATAAGTAAGTTCTTTATGTGTAAGTGCATACTGTTTTAAAGCAATAAAAGCCCTTACTATTGCAATACTTGTTTGCCTTGCTTTTTTACTTTTTAATACATTTGCAAGCATTGTTACTCCGTGTTCGGTAAATGCAAAAGGTAATTTTCGATTTCCTCCCCAACTTGATATCACATTTTGTGATTTCAAGTTTTGCATTCCTTTATTACCAATATTTTCAGGATTTGTCATCACAATTTGTGACAATATAGCTTCCAATTCAATTTTTGTAAGCTGAAACATAAAGTCATCGGGGAAAATATCAATATTTCGTTTTACGGCTTGGTTTAAAGTCCGTGTTTCCACTTCATACAATTCAGCAAGATCAAAATCTAACATTACTTTTTGCCCTCTGATTTCGAAAATTTTTGTTTCAATTTTTTGTAGTTGCATTTTATATTTTAATGTTTCTTAATAACCACTAACTAGTTCCTATCCATAATGTCAAAACAATACGTCATTGCGAGGAGGTACGACGAAGCAATCTCTTGACTCTCAATGATGAGATTATTCACAAAACCTTTATTTTAAAGGTGTTCATGAGCCGCTCCGCTATGTTGCTTCACTGCGTTCGCAATGACGACTTTGCAGACGGACTCTTATTAATTCGCGAATCACAAATTCAATTAAATTAAGAACTAAACCCTTTTCATAAAATCAATAATTTTTTCTCCTAAAATTTCGGCAAGTTTTATTTTGGATTCGTGCGTCCAGCCTGCAATGTGAGGGCTTAGGATAACTTTATCGGAATTGATAAGATACTGCCATGCATCGGGAAGTTCTTTGCTGTTTAGCTTTTCGAAAGATGTTTCTTCGTATTCAATAACATCGAGGGCGGTACCATTAATTTTCCCGGATTTCAATCCTGTTACTAAACTATCGGTATTTACTACTTGTCCGCGTGATGTGTTTATTAACCAAATATTTTTTTTGAACTTTTCAATAAAAGAATCATTGAACATATATTTTGTTCCGGCAGTGAGAGGGACGTGTAAACTAACAATATCGGCATGTTCATAAAGTTCATCAAGGGAAACTTCTTTCACAAATTCGTTTGAATAATTAAATTTGTATTTATCATACGCGATAACATTTGCTTCAAAGCCATATAATTTTCGGGCAAAAGAACTACCCATATTTCCGCAACCTATAATACCAATTGTTTTTCCTTTTATTTCATCACCCCTATTTTCTTCACGCTTCCATAAGCCTTGCCGCACCTGCATATCAGCCCTGCGAATATTATTCATCATCATAAGCAACATTCCTATTGCATGTTCGCCTACCGCATCCCTGTTGCCTTCAGGAGAATTAAAACAATGTACACCTTTGCTTACGGCATATTCCACATCAATGCTATCCATTCCGGCACCCACTCGTCCAACAAATTTTAAGTTAGTGGCTTTATCCAGCAATTCTTTATCTATTTTTATTCTGCTGCGAATAATAATGCCTGTGTAATTAACGATAATATTTAAAATTTCATTTCTATTTTTTTCAGTAAACAAATCACAGGAATAGCCTGCATCCTCAAGCATTTTTTTTAAACAAGGATGAGTGGTGTCAATAAAAAGTATTTTATTATTATTCACGACTATTTTCTTTCAATAATTGAATGACTAAATTAAATAAATTTGATGAATTATGACTTTTAATCATTTTAAAAATTTCAGTTAACTTTGCTATTCCACATTATGTTGAAATTTATTAAAGACATATCACGAAAAGACCATAAAAGGTTTTTGGGCGCGAAGGAAATATTGAAATATATAGGTCCCGGATTGCTTGTAACCATTGGTTTTATTGACCCGGGGAACTGGGCTTCAAATATTGCCGCAGGTTCCGGTTTCGGTTACACACTTTTGTGGGTGATCACACTTTCCACTATCATGCTTATATTTCTTCAGCACAATGTTGCACATCTTGGAATTGCAACAGGGCTTTGCTTATCGGAAGCAGCAACTACTTACACAAAAAATTGGGTTTCAAAATCGGTATTGTCAACGGCAGTGTTAGCAGCCATTTCGACAGCATTAGCTGAAATACTAGGAGGAGCTATTGCATTAAATATGCTTTTTCAAATCCCAATAAAAATAGGTGCGGTATTAGTAACGATTCTTGTAATTTATCTTTTATTTTCGAGCTCTTACAAAAGAATTGAAAAATTTATAATCGGTTTTGTTTCACTAATTGGATTTTCTTTTATTTATGAACTTGCAATTATTGATATAAGTTGGAGCGAAGCTGTAAAATGCTGGATACACCCTGCCTTTCCACAAGGGTCAATATTGATAATAATGAGCGTACTTGGGGCTGTTGTGATGCCTCATAATTTGTTCCTGCATTCCGAAATAATTCAAAGCAGGCAATGGAATCTGGAAAATGATTCTGTTATTAAAAGACAACTTAAGTTTGAATTTGCTGATACCATTTTTTCAATGATTATCGGTTGGGCTATTAATAGCGCCATTATCCTTATTGCCGTGGCTACATTTTATAATAATAAGATACAAGTGTCGGAATTGCAACAGGCAAAAGAAATGCTAACTCCATTACTTGGAAATTCAGCAGCAATTATATTTGCCGTAGCTTTGTTGTTCGCGGGAATTGCATCGAGCATCACAGCAGGAATGGCAGGAGGTACCATATTCGCAGGAGTTTTTAAAGAGCCATATAACATTAAAGATAATCACACCCGGCTTGGAATAGGTATTACTATTATTATGGCAGTTTTAATTATATTCCTGATAGATGATACTTTTAAAGGTCTCATTATTTCGCAAATGATATTAAGTGTTCAGCTTCCATTAACTATCTTTATGCAGATATATCTCACTTCTTCTAAAAAAGTTATGGGAAAATATGTCAATACTATCTTTACAAAAATTATGCTTCTACTTATCGGAACAGTAATTACATTGCTTAATTTGTGGTTGTTTTATAGTTTTTTGATGAAATAAGGCATAAGTTGACAAGGCAAAACAATTACGAATGTTCAATTACGAATTACGGATCAATGACGTATAGTTAGCATCCTGAGATATCTAAAGCTCCGAAAACAGATTTCTCCCGTTGGTCGAAATGACAAGTAAACCCTTTACTAAAAGACATCGAATTACGAATGTTCAATTACGAATTACGGGATTTAATAATTCGTAATTTTTAATTCGTAATTAATTAAAATTTCACCAACTTATCTGAATATTCACGTATTTTTCCATTGATATCAGTGCCTGTTATTCTGAAATGATATACCCCTTTACTTAATTCGGCAGGCTGCCACGTTACAGTATGCGCACC
>JAAXXA010000103.1 GCA_013334735.1 Bacteroidota bacterium | reverse complement strand
CCATCCTATACAAATGCGGTCTTTTTTAGAATGTGATACGTTCTTTTTATGATATTCAGTATCTATAGTGGTTGGAATAATTTTAACATTTTTATTAAATTGCATGGCATAATCCGACAAGTACTGATTTCCTGCAAAAACCATTTTTGACAAACCAATTATACGACTTGTTTTAGCTGGATTTTTCAACCATTTCCAATTTTTATTTCCATCCGAAACATCCATCAGCCATATAGCATCATCAAAATCAAAAACTAATTTGGAGCGTTTACTGTATGCCTTTTCAGGAAAAAAAGTACGAAACATCATTGCTTCTCTTTGAACATAGATAATATCATATTTTTGAGCTTTTTTAATGTCGCAAAACCTTATCCAATAAGATTTTAAGAGAAACAATAATTTTTTAAGATGATGTCCTTTTTTATACAGATATTTATCATCTTCATTCGATACTATCCATGAAAAATCACATTCGTATCCATTTTTAGTTAAAAAATCGATATACTGTTCAAACCGGAACCTCTGGCTGGGAGATCGGCGGGGACGATGTACTGCTACAAAAAGAATACGAGGCATTTGAAAAGTATTTATTACTGCAAATGTAAATTTTATAATGCAAAATTCAAAAACAACATCTCTTTAATTTCAAATTGAAAGCAGTTATACTTGCTAACGGGATAAATTTCCGCATTATGAGTCGGCAATATTTGCTGATTGTTTATTGCTCCGCCATAGGCGGACTGCTAACTTATATTATGAGACATTTTATTCAATGAAACGTATAAAATAGAATCGAAAATCAATTTACCATCGGTATTTTTCAATTCAAAATCCGCAGCTCGCTCAGGATGTGGCATCATTCCAAATACATTTTTTTGTTTATTGCATATTCCGGCAATATTTTCTAATGAGCCGTTAGGATTTGAATCTGTAGTTATTTCACCGTTTTCATTACAATATCTAAAAAGTATCTGATCATTTTTATTAAGATTTTTTATAGTTTCGTTATCGGCATAATAACGACCTTCACCATGTGCAATAGGTATTTTTAAAGGATTTGCAGTTTTTAATGTTTTGGTAAGAATAGTATTATTTGTTTCTGTTTTAATAAAAATATTCTTACAAATAAATTTATGATTATCGTTATGTAAAAGCGCTCCCTGCAATAAACCCGTTTCGCATAATATTTGAAATCCATTGCAAATACCAAATAATAATCCACCTTTTTTAGCGTATTCTATTACGCTTTCCATAATTGGTGAAAAACGTGCAATTGCTCCTGACCGCAAATAATCGCCAAACGAAAAACCACCCGGAAGTATAATAAAATCGCAACCTTGCAGGTCAGTATCTTTGTGCCATAATTTTACGACTTCCTGCTGCATAATTTTATTTAGCACATAAATTATATCATGATCGCAATTGGAACCCGGAAAAATAACAACACCAAATTTCATAATCTATTTACTCTTTTGCTATGAATAGTATAAATTCCTTATAATAACAAGAAATAACAAACCTACATGTTTTTTAAGAAAAATGCAAGTAGCTTATAAAATAATTAGCGCTTAGCTATTATTTGCCGTAAATGCTTTAAATTTGAAACCGTATATTTGTGTTCCTATATTAATTCAGTTACTCAACTTTAGGCACTCTAAACCGCCATGGCGGACTTGTTTTTACTAAAAATATTATGAAAAAGATTATTTTTCTATTTCTGTTTTTCTTTGTGATGTTTGAAGTTATGTGCCAGAAATCAATTGTTACATTAACTTATTTTAATGACCTTGAAAAGGATTACTATGATCAGGAATGGATGAATTTAAGCACAAAAACTACAGGTGAAGGGCTTTCGGGAAAATATTTTTCGAGAACCAATTCAAATAATCCTTATGGATTAGGATATGGAACAGTAATTCCTTCTCAGCTTACAGGTAAAAACTTTTGGCTTCACACTAATTGCTATTGCAGAACGGATATTTCAGATATTTCTTCAAGCATTGTTATTTCAGTTACACGGGGTGATTCAACTATTTTTTGGAAAGGGATCACAATTAAAAATAAACTCAATAATTTAAACAAATGGATTCAAATTAAAGATTCTGTTTTATTACCCGCCTCATTACCTGCTGATTCTAAAATTTCTATTTATCTTTGGAGTTATGGCATAGGAAATACTGATATTGATGATTTTAAAATTTCTTTTGAAACAGCCGTCCTTCCTTCATATCTGATAGAAACAAATACATTAATAAAATCCAATGAAGCTGTTTTAAAAAATATTTTCAACAATAAATTTTATTCCTTTTTTTATTCACAAACAGATGAACAGATACTTATAAAAAACAGAATAGGAGCGCCAATTATATCCTCTTTAATTTTATTTGCAAAGTATAAAAATTTGTATGATAACAAATCAGATTCTTTTTTTGTAAAAAAAATCAAAAAAATTAAAATCAAAAAAAAATCTAATGAATTGAAATTTATTTTTGAACATCAGATAGGCGCTACTACTATTGTTTTTAGATTTTCAGATAGTTCGCCCAATATCGAATTGATAACAAATACAATTTTTGATAAGGATATAGAATTATTCAGAGAATCGCTTGTATTGCAATTTGAAGATTCTGTTGATGAAATTTACAGGAATAACAGGAAGGTTGACACTTCTGATTTTCAGGCGGAATATTGGTTAGATAAAGAAGGTTTGAAATTTGGTAAAGGCAATTCTGCTACATATATATACCATTGTCCTAAAATTTCTTCTTTACAATTAAACACAGATCGGAAGCAACTTGTTATCAATCTTGATTATTATAAAGATCATCCACTATTGTATTTTCCACTACTTGATTCGGCAAAGAACTACTTTGAAGATATCTCCAGTTCAGTATTTCATAAAAATGAATGTCTGGAAAATAAAATAACTTTCTATACCGGTTGCGATATGGGCTCTTTTCCACGGCTTATGAAAAGTAAGGATGGATATTTTGCTACATATATCTGGACTGAACATGCCGACTGGACTGATATCAATACTCATAAAGCTGTGTATTTTGGTTCCGAAAAAATTAACAACTCAAACGATGCTATCGGAGGATTTGTTAAATATAAAATTCCTGTTACTAAAAGTGTTTTTTATTATAATCCTGATAGCATCAGAAATTCTCAGTCTTCTACAAAAGTTGCTTTCAATTCATTGATACAATCGTTGAAAGGTTTTGATGATTTTGAAAATTTTATTGATCAACTTTATTTGTTCGGAAATGAAATATGCTTACATACTCCTGAGCAAAGCACAGGTAACAGAAAAATTTTAGATGAAGCTTTATCATTTATGCAGAAAAAATATAATTCAGTTAGCTGGATTGATCATGGGTATGATAACTCTATAACAAATAATCGCGAAAATATGCAGTGCGATGGGCTTACAAAAGGTTCTGCTAATTATTCTTTAGATATTTGGGATAAATATGGAATTAAATATTTGTGGAATTCATATTTCGAAGATACCGAATGTTATTCTACTTTTAATTTTTCTTCTTCTCTAACATCTCCATATTACGGGTTTGGCGATATGTTCCCTGTTCCTGAATACTGGTTGAATCCTACTCGTTCAGGAAATATTTACTCATGGAAAACATCTTCAGTTCTTAATACTAAAGGTGGTAATTTATGGGAGTATTTTTTCAACAATGCTACGCTAATGGATTTGGTAAACAACAGAGATGTGTTAATTAATCATTGTTATCCGGCAGCAGTATGGAGCAATAATGGTTTTTGGATTATAAACGATAGTAGTGAAATTGTTGTAAATCCCGCTTTTGACAGTATTTTGAAGCTGATGCGTGTTTTTGGGGATGAAAAATTAATAAATTTTACTACAGTAAGAGACTATCTGGATTATAATACATCTCTTGAGGATGTAGTGATAACCCCAGTTGATTTTGTAGGATTTAAAGTAATAAATAATGGGAAGAAAAACATTAAAGGAATTTCTTTTATTATGAAATGTAATGCTGTATTAGTGGACAATCAATCACCTGAATATAAAAAATCAGGCAGCGATATAATTTTTTGGTTTGATCTGGATTCGGGACAGTCAAAAATAATTTCGGGTAAATAGTATATCGCCTACTTGCTATATATTATAGTGCTGTTTGGTTTATCTTATTTTGTTATATACGAGAATTTATCTTTTAGTTTCAAAAACGGAGTTTCAAAATATTTGTAACTAATCATACTTATTAATATTGTTAAAGATAAAGCTATTGCAGTTTCCAAAAAAAACACTTGCCATAAATGAGAGTTTAACGACAATTTTTTTGTCAAAGTAATTGTTACAAGTATTCCTATAAAATGTAAGCAATACAAACCATAAGTTATCACTCCCAACTTAGAAATTATCTTAAATTTCGCCATTTTAAATAATGAGTTATCTGAAAAAGTTTGTTCAAGAATAATTAGAATTATAACAATTGCAATAAATATTCTTTCGAAAATTCTTACTCCAAAATTCGATAAAAGAAATTCATCTCTAAATAAAAAAATAAGAATAAAAATTAAGTAGATAAAACCGATTTGTATTTTACTTAGGTTTTCGATAATTTTTTTGAAATTTGCGGATACACTCATTAACCAAGCGCCAGTAGCCCCAATTGCCATATCTCCGATACAAGAGAATGTATGCCATTCATAAAGTACAGCATTGTCATTAAAAGCTCTGAAAATCAAACTATTTGCAATAATAATTGAAAAAGGAATCCACAATTTTTTTAATGGGAAAATATAAATGACAATAGGCCATAAAAGATAAAATTGTTCTTCGATAGCAACACTCCACAACACTCCCAGAATTGATGCATCCGGAAGCCCTTTATTAATAGCATCAAAATTATTTGTAAAAGTTAAATAGAATAAAGGATTTGCCGTTTCGTTTGGTATTTGATCAAACATTTGTTTTAGAAAAGGAAATATAATAAACCCTATAAAAACGCAAAAATAGAATAAAGGCCAGATTCGCAGAATTCTTCTTATCCAAAAGTTTTTTAGATTAACCTGTCCATTAAGTTTTTTTTCTTCAATTAGCAAAAATGTAATTAAAAATCCACTTAAAACAAAAAAGAAATTAACACCAATGTTTCCATTTCCAAATAAATCTCTTTTTACAAAATGATAAATACCACTATTCTTTATTTCGCTGAATTCCGTAAAAAAACTATGATAAAAAAAGACAGAAAGGAAACATAAAAACCTTAATCCGTCGAGATTCTTAAAATATATTTTCTTTTTCATTTATACTTGTATGTTACTAATAACAAAATAAACGTAGCTTTTGCATTTATAAATTATACAAACTTTTTCTGTATCGGTATGTTTTAAAAACCTTACAAACTTATAATAATTTTTATTATTTGCAGTTTTTTATTTAAAAAACACTTAGAAGTTCAAAAATCCTAACCTTCCTGTTATTAGAATAACTAAAAGAATAATCAGCGTTCCCTCTACCAATTTGGTTTTCTTTGAATAACTTAAAAATAAAGATAATAATACAGATACAGATATATTCATCATCAAAAAACCAAGAGTTCCATAATTATTACTCAGGTTTAAGCAAATAAAATCAAAAATAAAAAACCAAATCATAAAAGATAAAAATTTCCTCATTTTTATTGCTTTTTCATTAATTACAGCAAGAAGTTTTGAAACGGAAAGAAGCATCAATAAACTTAAAAAAATGAAAACAATTTTAATATATATACCCGAAGGAAAGTCATTAAAATTAATAAACAGGAGAGCTTCTTTATAAATTGAAATTTTTGTTGAAAGACAGTCATTCCAGAAATAGTAAGTTCCCAAAAAAACATAAGGAATTATTAAACCTAATAAAACAATAAACCATTCTCTCCATTTGTAAAGACGATATACGATAAAAACAACCCATACAAGAAAAACAAAAATAATCGAAGGAAAATAAAACATAGAGGCTACAGATATTAATGTTCCTACATTAAATGCAGTTGAATAGGCATCTTTATCTTCATAAAGTTTCAGAACAAGCCATAGTGCCGTAATAATAAAAAGATTGGCAATTAAAACAGGGTTCAGGTTTATAACATTAATAAATAAGCTATTAATAATAATAAAAATAAAAGCCGCAATTAGTGAATTACGTGGTATCAGGTCGTTATCCGAGAGTATATGGTTTATGAGAATAGCTTCAAAAACAATCAACGATAATGCAATTATACCTCTGATAACACTTAAATCATTAATCCAGTTAGATATAAAATGATAAAGAGGCGATGCCGGAACAGATTCGGCTGTAACCGGAATATTTACAAAAGCTTTTGCCCATAATATTATAGCAAGTATAATAAGAATACCGTAGGAAAAAACACTGTTTGAATTAAAAAGTTTTGTTAACATTTTTGTTTATTAATGTCAATTTTACAAATTATATTTTTGCAAATCACTACCTATATCCTTTCTGTAATATTTACCTTCATAAATAATTTTTTTAGCATTTTCCATCGAAATATCAATAGCTTTCTGCATATCATAATCTATAGAAGTAACAGCTAAAACTCTTCCTCCGTTAGTTGCAAAATTACCATTTATATCTTTAAATGTTCCTGCATGAAAAACAATACTTGATGTAATATTTTCCAAACCTGAAATAATTTTTCCTTTTTCATATTTATCAGGATAACCTTGCGAAACGAGAATTACCGTTGCGGCAGTTCTTTCGTCAATTTCAATTTTATATTTACTAAGTTTTTGATCTGCCATCGCAACAAACATTTCAAGCAGATCGGATTTTATACGAGGAATAATTACTTCTGTTTCGGGGTCTCCCAGGCGAACATTGAATTCTATAACGAATGGCTCCCCATTTACATTCATCAATCCTATATATAGAAAACCTTTATAATCTATATTTCCATTTTTTAGTCCGTTGATTAAAGGTTTTATGATCCTTTCCTCAACTTTATTCATGAAAATTTTATCTGCAAAAGGTACAGGAGAAATAGCCCCCATCCCACCGGTGTTAGGCCCCGTATCCCCCTCTCCTATATTTTTATAATCCTTCGCTTCAGGTAATATTTTATATGATTTTCCATCTGTGGCAACAAATACCGAAAGTTCAATTCCTTCCAAAAAATGATCAATAACTACTTTTTCTCCGGCACTGCCAAACTTGCGATTTTTTAAAATATCTTCAAGAACTTTTTCCGCTCCCGAAATGTTTTTGCACACGATAACGCCTTTGCCTCCTGCCAATCCATCGGCTTTTAAAACATAAGGCGGTTCAATGGAATTGAGATAATTTATTGCTTCCGGAAAATCTTTCAGCGTAAATGTTTTATGATTTGCTGTAGGAATTTTATACCGCTTCATAAATGATTTAGCAAAATCCTTACTCCCTTCAAGCATTGCTGCTTGTTTTGAAAGACCTATAAGTTTTATATTCTTTAGATTTTTATTATCAAGAAAAAAATTCTGGATACCTCTTACAAGCGGTTCTTCGGGTCCTACTATCACCATATCAATTTTTTTCTCTAAAACAAAATCCCGAATTTCCGGAAAGTTAAGAGGAGATAAATCAATATTTTTACCTATCTCATTTGTACCGGCATTTCCCGGAGCTATCCATAATTCTTTTAAATCCGGACTTTGCTTTAATTTCCACGCTAAAGCATGTTCCCTCCCACCGGAGCCTAACAAAAGCACATTCATAATGTTGAAAATATTTGTTAAGCAAATTAACAAAAAAGAACTGATACCGATTAGCTTTCTGTAATATTTTTTCGTAAAAATTAAACACAAAGCAAATTGGCATGTACCAATCTAATTTTTCTTCGCCGCGGCGAATTCGATTGTATCTTTTAGAAAAAAGATTGGTAAGATAATGCCGATATCCTTTGAATTGCCACTACCTTTAGTAGATGAGCGAACTTGTTAATAATTACGAGTATCGTAATTCGTCCGCCGCGGCGAATTGAAAATTCGTAATTATTTCAAAAATAGTTGATATTACTGACAAAAACAAAGTGGTAAAGTAATTATACCTCCTCAATAAAAATCTCTAAAATTTTTGCTTTAGAATCAGGTATAAGGTCTAAAATAATAAGCTCTGCAGGTATAAGAACAGTTTCACCTTTTTTAATATACTCTTTCTGATTTTCGTATTCAATTGTAAAAGCGCCTTCGGTACACATATAAATAACAAAAGAATCAACACCATAGTAATCGCGGTGCATTGGTTTATCAATGGCGATAATATTTGTCGTGAAATAAGGAGATTTTACAATATTGCTGCTGTGATTTACAATAAAAGCATTATCCGATTTGTAATTTTCGTAAT
>JAAXXA010000638.1 GCA_013334735.1 Bacteroidota bacterium | reverse complement strand
CGCCGATCCACGCCATCCTGGCCGGGACGAAGAGACGCACCTTCTGGGAGCGGCTGCCGCTGCTACCGGGCATGCTCGGTCTTACCATTGATGAATGTAAAAGAACGATTATTAGCTAATGTAATTTCCTGTACATTGCTGTTGTTCCAGTTAACAGAGGCAGGAAATAGTGTTGTAAAAGTTCCATCTGTTGAATAACCAGTACCCACACTATTAGTTGCATAACCTCTGTAATATATGAGTGTACCTATCGGCAAGCCGGTTATTGCCTGAGTATAAACTCCGGTTGTTGTACCACCTTCGGCAACACAGTTTGTAGTTGGGTTAACCGAAGTACCCCAACATGTACCTCTTGCTGTGATGGCAGCGTCTCCATCGGAAGTTATATTAGCGCCCATTATAGCAGAATTAGTTGTAACAGAAGAGGAAGTGGGAGTTGTAACTATTGGAATTGTTGCAGAAGCTGCATTTATTTCAATAATTGTTTCTAATATTTGAGCATTACCAGACCATGAGTTGGATAAGGTAATGGCACCGGAAGATGTTTGTGCTTTATATGCTCCAGCCATTGTCATAGACCCTCCGTTTAAGGAGAAACCCGTTTGCCCACCAGACTGTGTCATTCCTGAAGAATTGTCTTCCTGAGTTCCTTGACATTCAACAGTATAACTATTTGTGTTAGAGAGAGTGAAATTCCATGTATGTGTGGTTACACGATTTCCCCATGCTAAATTTTCTGTATTACCAATAGGAGTTGTTTGGCTTACACCTGTGAAACTCAACCCAACAACATTAATTTGTGATACACTTCCGCCACAAGAAACAGCAATAGTATGTGAACCGGTTGCCGGTGCAACCAGCGTAAAAATAGAAACAGTACTTATATCACCCATATAAGCTTTTTCTGTCATTGAAACGCCATTATAAGTGGCAGTACAATGATAACCTGCGCCAGGTACTGTGTGAACACAAACAACCAGCAACCTGTTATTGCCGGAAGTAGTGTGAGTTACATTTACTGATGAACTTGCCGATTGCCCTGTTGATGAAGCATCGAATGCAATAGCAGCTGAAGCAGAGTATATCTCTGAAAATAAAATTACAGCAATTAATATTGGTAAAAGTTTTCTCATATTTAACAATTGATTTATTTTTTTCATCGGTTTATTTTTATATTTTAGCAACTTATTTTATTTTCTATAACAAACACATAAGATATCTCAACTATTACGTAAATATACTATTGCAATAAATGGTTCCATTTTTCAAAAGTTGTTTTATTGATAGATTCTTCATGATATATATTTTAATAATAAGGTTGTTTTCTCTTTTATTTCTCAATACTTTCGTAATCAATGATTTGTATTTTATTTTTTAAAATGGATATTGCAAACCTGCGCCACTATTGTATAAAGAGGTTACTTCAGCAGGAGTAAGAACACGTGACCAAATGCCAATTTCATCTATAGCGCCATCATAGAATTTATCATTAACTCCAGTATAGTCTGTTCCGATAGACATCGTATTATTAAGAGAAACAGATGATGGCGCAGCGCCGGTAGCAGCAGAACTCCCGTCAATATATAAAATCATTGCAGAGCCTCCCCCACCCACACTTACAGTACCTACAATAAAGTGCCAACCGGAAGACATTTGAGTATTTGTAGTTGCCTGATACCAGCCACTTTGGTAATAGGCAAATTGAACTCCAAGATTTGCTCCTATATGACCGACTATTATGAATGCTGAATTACCACTACCACCGCCATAAGTTCCCAAATCCATCACTAATGGGTAATTATTGAGATAAGATGCAACATTAACCCAGCACGCAAATGAAAAGTTACTGGAAATTGATATATTTGAAGATGTAACTATTTTACTTGAACTGCCATTAAACCCAGCGCCATTGTGGATTTTACCATTTGCAGTAGAATATGTAATATCAGTTGGCGTGCCGTTATTACTTCCAACAGCATCGGCAGCATTTCCATTACTTTCGTCAAATTTCCAATATGCAACAATATTATTACATAAAGTAGATATTGTAATAGTTAAAGTATTTGATGTTGCCGGTGAACCCGTTAAACAAGGAGAGGCATTCGATGTCATAACACAGGTGATAGCATCATTATTTGCCAAAGTTGCATCTGTATATGTGGTACCTCCTGTTCCCACATTTATATTATTTTTTTTCCATTGATATGTGGGTACACTACCTCCATTGGTTGGTGTAGCGGTAAATGTTACGCTTGTACCTGAACATATTGCTCCCGAAGGAACTGCCGCTATGCCCACACTTGCAGGTAAATTGGGATTTACCGATACTGTAGCGCTTGTTGAAGACGCGCAACCAGAATTAGTAGTAACCGTTACCGTATATGTAGTGTTA
>JAAXXA010000637.1 GCA_013334735.1 Bacteroidota bacterium | reverse complement strand
AGTTAAAGGTCGGGAAAAAAAGTTTTGGTAAAAAAAACATATAACTTTATTAGGAAATATTATTTATTATTTTTTTATTAACAGCCTATTTTTTTATTAGTTTTTTAGGTAACTTTACAGAATTATATTTCTCTTTTTATTTTTTTCTCCAAATAAAAATATCCAATGCCCGATTTTACACATTTACACGTACATACACAATATTCTATACTTGATGGTGCATCCGACATCAATGTTCTGATGAAAAAAGCACAGGAATATGGAATGAAATCTATTGCGATAACTGATCATGGAAATATGTTTGGAGTATTTGAATTTGTTAAAGCTGCCAAACAATTAAAAAATCCTATAAAACCTATAATAGGTTGCGAAATGTATGTTGCTGATGGTAGTCGTTTTGAAAAAAAAGGACGGGAAGATCGCAGCGGATATCATCTTATTTTACTTGCAAAAAATTATAACGGGTATAAAAATCTTTCAAAGCTTTGTTCATTAGGATTTGCAAAGGATGCATTTTATTATACACCACGTATTGACAAGGAATTATTGTCGCAATATAGTGAAGGTTTAATTGCATCTTCAGCCTGCCTTGGAGGAGAAATTCCATGGCTTATATTACATCAGGGCGAAAAGCAGGCAGAACAGGCATTGAAAGAATATTATGAAATCTTTAAGGAAGACTTTTACCTTGAGATAATGGATCATGGTTTACCGGAGCAAAAAGAAGTAAATAAAATTATTATAAAATTTGCTTCAAAATATAATATCAAACTCATTGCAACCAATGATGCACATTTTGTAAATGCAGATGATGCAAAATCGCATGACATTCTTGTTTGCCTAAACACAGGCAAAAATTATGATGATCCAAACAGAATGAAATATACAGGGAATGAATATCTGCGTTCGCCTGAAGAAATGGCTAAATTATTTGCTCACTGTCCTGAGGCGCTTATTAATACGCAGGAAATTTCAGAAAAAATTGAGTATTTCAATCTTGAGCAAGATGTGATATTACCTTCATTTCCTTTACCTGATAATTTTTCGGATGAAAATGATTTTCTGAAACACCTTACTTATAAAGGAGCCGAAAAAGTTTATCCGCAAATGACAGAAAAAATAAAAAGTCGTTTGGATTTGGAATTAGAAGTTATAAAAAATAAGGAGTTTGCAGGCTATTTTCTTATAGTGCAGGATTACATTAATGAAGCAAAAAAAATGGACGTTGCAGTAGGACCGGGGCGTGGATCTGCAGCAGGCTCTGCTGTAGCATTCTGCATAGGAATTACAGGAATTGACCCAATTAAATACAATCTTCTTTTTGAACGCTTCCTTAATCCCGAAAGAAAATCAATGCCAGATATAGATGTAGATTTTGATGACGATGGAAGAGAAAAAGTAAAAGAATATGTTGTTAAAAAATACGGTACTGAAAAAGTTGCACAAATTATCACTTTTGGAACTATGGCTGCAAAATCGGCTATTCGTGATGTTGCAAGAGTCTTAAAACTCCCTCTTTCGGAAGCAGACAGGCTTGCCAAACTTGTTCCGAATGACCCTAACATGACTCTTAAAAAAGCTTTTGCAGAAGTGCCCGAATTGCGCGAAGCAAAAGAGAAGGGAAATCCTCTTGTAAAAGACACACTTGCTTTTGCTGAAAAATTAGAAGGCTCTATAAGGCACACGGGCGTACATGCTTGTGGTGTAATTATAGGCAAAAACAATTTAATGGAACATCTGCCATTAAGTACGGCAAAAGATGCTGACCTTATGGTAACGCAATATGAAGGAAAGCACGTGGAATATGTTGGTATGTTGAAAATGGATTTTCTTGGCCTTAAAACATTGTCCATCATTAAAGATGCTATAGAAAACATTGAACTACGCCATGGTTTCAAAATAGATATAGATTCAATTCCACTTGATGATGAACTCACCTATAAGCTTTATCAACGGGGCGATACTATTGGTACTTTCCAGTTTGAATCGGAAGGAATGAGAACATATTTAAGAGATCTTAAACCTACCGATATAGAAGATTTAATTGCAATGAATGCCCTTTATCGGCCGGGACCAATGGATTACATACCTTTATTCATAAACCGTAAACAAGGAAAAGAAAAAATTGAATACCCACACCCATTGCTTGAAGAAATATTAAAACCTACCTACGGGATCATGGTTTATCAGGAACAGATTATGCTTACCGCGCAAATAATGGCAGGTTATACTCTTGGCGCTGCTGATGTATTAAGGAAAGCGATGGGAAAAAAGATGACCGATGTAATGGAAAAGGAGAAGGTTAAATTTGTAGAAGGAGCGCAAAAAAAAGGCATTGAAAAAGAAAATGCCGAAGATGTTTTTTCTGTTATGGAAAAATTCGCACTTTATGGTTTTA
>JAAXXA010000636.1 GCA_013334735.1 Bacteroidota bacterium | reverse complement strand
GTAGGGAAAAAAAATAAATTGGCTTTTATTCAAACATATTTTTTTTAAACTAAAGTTTAGTAATGACAGATAACAACAACACAAAACCCTTTTACAATTTATCCATTCCAAGCGATTGGGAGGTGGTTGAGTTGGGTAAAATAGGTGAATTTAAAAACGGAATTAATAAAGACAAAGAAGAATTTGGACACGGATTTCCTTTGGTTGGGTTAATGGATGTTTTTGATATTCCAAAAGTTAATAATGGAGAATTTTCATTAGTGAATTCAACTAAAAATGAAAGACAAGATTTTGATTTAAGAAAAGGGGATGTGTTGTTTGTCCGTTCATCGGTTAAACCAGTAGGGGTAGGTTTAACAACTTTGATTTGTGAAGATATTCCTGATGCAACTTTCAGTGGTTTCTTAATTCGTTTTCGTGCAAATGGAAAATTAGATTTTGAATTTAAAGCACATTGTTTTTTTGAAAGAAATTTTAGACAAAGTTTGTTGAATAAAAGCACAATTAGTGCAAACACGAACATCAATCAAGTAGCATTAAAAAGTTTACAGATTCCTATTCCTCCTCTCCCCGAACAAGTCTGCATTGCCCAACTTCTCTCAACTTGGGATAATGCAATTACAAAAGTGCAAGCCATCCTTGCACAAAAGGAACTCCGCAAAAAATGGCTGATGCAAAATTTATTGACAGGGAAGAAAAGATTGAAAAGCAATGGGAAATTTATAATTAATAATGGGAAATTTATAAAAATTAAAATTGGAGATATTGCAACTGTTTTTTCCGGAGGTACACCTTTAAGAAGTAATCAGGAGTTCTATAAAGGAGATATTCCTTGGATTAAATCAGGAGAAATTAATGATTTTGAAATATTTGATACAGAAGAAAAAATTACTGAAGAAGCACTCAAACTTTCATCAACTAAGAAAGTTAATAAGGATACAATTCTGATTGCTCTATATGGTGCCACAGCAGGAGTTGTGGGTATAACAAGAGTTGAAGCAGCAATAAATCAAGCAGTTTTAGCTGTTATCCCTAATGAAAGCGAGGTGGACAAAATGTATTTACTAAGGTGTTTGCAATTTCATTTACCCAAAGCCGTTGAAAATTTAGTTCAAGGAGGACAGCCGAATTTGAGTGGTGGTATTATTCTGAATTACCAATTTCCTATTATCAATTCGCTTTCTGAACAAACCGCCATTGCCCAGATATTGCAGGCAGCGGATAAAGAAATACAATTGCTAAAAACCAAAACTGAAAAACTAAGGGAGCAGAAAAAAGGATTGATGCAGGTATTGTTAACAGGGAAGAAAAGATTAAAAATTATAAAATAATGGACACACAATCATTCAAATAAGATCACTTCAATATGAAAAAATAACTAACAATTAAAAATATGGCATACAAAATCCCAATGCTTCCGTTTGATAAGGATTTAGAAACGAAAGCGGTATTGAAAAAAGTTGCTGCTGCCCGTAGTGCTTTGGCAGAGCTTAAGGGTGCTGCTAACAGCATACCCAACGAAAACATTTTAATCAGCACACTTTCATTACAAGAAGCCAAAGACAGTTCAGCAATTGAAAATATTATCACTACCAATGATGAGCTATACCGGTCGGATGCTTTTGCTAAGAACTTTAAAAGCGTTGCTTCTAAAGAAGTATATAATTATGCCGAGGCTTTGCGAAATGGTTTCGAAATTGTAAAATTAAAAGGATTTATTTCTAACAATCATATTATACAGATTCAAGCTTTAATTGAAAATAACGATGCAGGGTTTCGCAAACTTCCGGGCACTTCATTAAAAAATGAACAAACAGGCGAAATAGTTTATACTCCACCGCAGAGCTACGATGAAATTGCGGAGCTGATGAGCAACCTTGAAAAGTTTATGAATGATAATGCCTTGAGTGATTCGGATCCATTGGTGAAAATGGCAATCATTCATCACCAGTTTGAAAGCATTCACCCGTTTTACGATGGCAACGGGAGAACCGGCAGAATTATCAATATTCTTTACCTCGTGAAAGAAAAATTATTACATATCCCTATTTTGTATCTAAGTCGTTACATCAATCAGAATAAAGGCAACTATTACAGGCTTTTACAAGAAGTAAGAAGTAGTAATGCCTGGGAGGAATGGAAGATCAAGAGTAACTACAAACCTGTAATAAATATTGAAAATCATGATACGGTTGGATTATTAGCCATGGACCAGAAGGGTAATATATCCGGTGGCTGTTCAACTAGCGGGCTTGCCTACAAGATGCACGGACGGGTGGGTGATTCACCGATTATTGGGGCCGGGCTTTACCTGGATAATGAAGTGGGTGCTGCTGTGGCAACCGGACTTGGAGAGCTGGTTATGCGCGCAGTAAGTGCTTTTCTGGCAGTGGAGTTGA
>JAAXXA010000102.1 GCA_013334735.1 Bacteroidota bacterium | reverse complement strand
TAAATATGGCAATAATTACTTTGCATGAAATGGAATTTTATGCCTTTCACGGCTGCTTCAAAGAAGAACAGCTCATCGGCAATTATTTTACCGTGGATATCGAAATTAGTACTAATACTGATTTGGCAGAAATTAAAGATGATCTTTCGGGAACAGTTAATTATCAGGAAGTATATAATTTAGTAAAAGATGAGATGGCAATAAAAAGCAAATTACTGGAACATGTTGTCAGACGCATTACAGATAAATTGTTAAAATCATTACCGCAAATTGAAAGTTGTCGTATAACTTTATCTAAGCTGCATCCGCCTTTAGGAGGAAAAGTAAATAAAGTTAGTGTAACTTTGGCAAAGAGTGCCTAAAATGCCTAGAGTACTTGAAGTGCCTAAAGTTTTAAAAATATTTTTTAATTAAAACTATTTTCTCTAAATTTGCAAAGTTAAATGATCAGGTTTCGTGGCCGAGTGGCTAGGCGCCGGTCTGCAAAACCGTTTACTCCGGTTCGAATCCGGACGAAACCTCAAAAGCTCCTGTTGCTTTAAGCATTTCAGGAGCTTTTTTTATTTTATTTTACTAAAGAACCGCTTTCAAAATTCTTTTCCTGCTGAACAAAACAAAGTTCTCCTTTTGCATTTTCCGCCATTAAAATCATGCCCTGCGAAGGAATACCCTTGATGGTTTTAGGTTGTAAATTTATCAGGATTGTAACTTTTTGTCCGATAATATTTTCGGGTTCATAATATTCTGCAATTCCCGAAACCACAGTACGTTTATCCAAACCCGTATCAATGGTAAGTTTTAAAAGTTTTTGAGTTTTTGCAACCTTTTCAGCTGTAATGATTATTCCAGTACGTATATCAAGTTTTGCAAAATCTTCGTAGGAAATATCCGCTTTTGCTGATACGAACTGTTTATTATTTTCCTCATTAATAATTTTAGTATCGCTAAGTTTTTTTAGTTGTAATTGTATAGCTTCATCTTCAATTTTATCGAAAAGCAATACTGTTTTTCCAAGCTGATGGTTTGCTTTCAGAATATCTGTTTTTCCTGCATTTTCCCAATTAAGCTTATTAATACTAAGTATTTGTAAAAGTTTTTCTGCTGAAAATGGAAGGAAAGGTTCCATTACAATAGTTAAATTAGCGCATATCTGTAAGGAAATATTTAGAATAGTTTTAACTTTTTCGGGATCACTATCAAATATTTTCCATGGCTCACAGTCCGCAAGATATTTGTTACCTAAACGAGCCAGATTCATCACTTCGGAAAGCGCTTCACGAAATTTATAATTTTCTAAATTTTCGGCAATACGATTTGGAAAAGCTTTAATTTTTTTCAGAACTTCGTTATCTAATTCTGTAAGTATTGATAATGCAGGTACTTTGCCTTGATAATATTTATGCGTCAATACCATAGTGCGGTTCACAAAATTTCCAAGTATGGCGACAAGTTCGCTGTTATTTTTAAGTTGAAAATCTTTCCATGTAAAATCGTTGTCTTTAGTTTCGGGAGCGCTGGCGCAAAGTGTATAACGCAAGACATCCTGTTTGTTAGGAAATTCCTGCAAATATTCATGTAACCAAACAGCCCAGTTTCGGGAAGTTGATATTTTATCGCCTTCCAGATTTAAAAATTCATTAGCAGGCACATTGTCAGGAAGAATGTAACTGCCTTCTGCATGCAGCATAGCAGGGAATACTATACAATGAAAAACTATATTATCCTTTCCTATAAAGTGAACAAGTTTTGTATCTTCATCTTTCCAATATAATTCCCAAGAGAAGTTTGGAGTTTGGAGTTCAGAGTTGGTAGTTGGAAGCTGGGAGTTGGGAGTTGAGAGTTGGGAGTTGCCGACTGCGGACTGCCGATTTTTTTCTTCCGCCCACTCTTTAGTTGCTGAAATATACCCGATAGGTGCGTCAAACCAAACATACAAAACTTTTCCTTTTGCTTCTTCCAAGGGAACTTTTACGCCCCAGTCAAGGTCGCGTGTAACTGCTCGTGGATGCAGCCCCTGATCGAGCCACGATTTGCATTGACCGTAAACATTGGGCTTCCATTCCTTGTGGTCTTCGAGTATCCATTTTTTCAACCATGGTTCATATTTGTCGAGAGGAAGATACCAATGTTTGGTTTCCTTCATTACTGGTATTTTCCCGCTTAAAACAGATTTTGGATTTATAAGGTCAGTTGCATTAAGAGACGTACCACATTTTTCGCATTGGTCGCCGTAAGCCTTTTCATTGTTGCAATGTGGGCATGTGCCAACAACATAACGGTCGGCAAGAAATTGATTATTCTCTTCATCATAAAGCTGTTCGCATGTTTTTACGATAAATTCGCCTTTATCATAAAGAGTTTTAAAAAATTCAGCAGCCGTTTCGTGATGAATTTTATTGGAAGTACGTGAATAAATATCGAAAGAGATTCCGAAATCGGTAAATGATTTTTTAATAATATTGTGGTATTTATCTACAATCTGCTGAGGGGTAACTCCTTCCTGCTTTGCCTTTATTGTAATAGGAACACCATGTTCATCAGATCCTCCTACAAAAAGTACATCTTCTCCTTTTGAACGCAAATAGCGCGAATAAATATCAGCAGGTATATAAACTCCGGCAAGATGACCGATATGAACAGGTCCATTTGCATAAGGCAATGCAGAAGTAACGGTATATCTTTTAAATTTTTTGTCAGTTTTCATAATGTATTTCTAATAAAAATAGAGGGCTGCTAAATTACAGAAAAAATGAAAGTAGTATAATATCAATTTGAAAATTTGAAAATGAATTAATTTGAAAATTATTAATTCTAAAATTTAGGCACTTTAATCAGCCGTGGCTGACTTTAGGCACTCTAATCCGCCTTTGGAGACTTTTTTTATTTAGTTTCATTTTTCTTTTACAAATGAAAATCATATTTTTGATGTCCTTTTAATATTATATTCTTAATTTTGGAATGTTAAAATTATTTGAAAAAAATAAGATTGTAAATAATTCAATACTTATTTTAAAAGAAATTGTTTCAAAAAAAAGCATAACTTATACTTTAGGCACTCAAGGCACTCCAAACTTTAGGCACTAATTAAATACATAAATTGTTATTAAGAAAATATCTCTAAAATGTGGGCATTACCAGCAAAATTATTATTAAGAAATAGGGTAGGTATTATTATTGGCATTTCTATTATTACGGCTTTTATGGGTTATAAAGCTTTAAATGTCCAACTTTCTTATGAATTAGCCCAAATGCTTCCCGTTACTGATTCTTCTTATATCAAATACAAAAATTTCAAAAAAATGTTTGGTGAAGATGGAAATATATTCGCTGTTGGTATTAAAAACAATAAAATTTTTGAAAAAAATCAGTTTAATGCTCTTTATAAACTATGCAATGATATAAAGAAAAAAGATGGAATCGAAGAAGTTGTTTCAATAACACGGAACATTAATATTTATAAAAATGATAGTACTAAAAAGTTTGAATTTCGCCCGATCGTTTCGCATGAATTCGCCACTCAACATGAAGTTGACAGTATAAAAAATGTTATTTTATCTCTTCCGTTTTATAATGGTTTTCTATTTAATAATGATAAAAATACTTTTTTGGTTGCAATAACATTAAACAAACTCAAATTAAACGACAAGAGCAGGGAAAGTTTGATAATGGATATAAAATCAATGGTTGAGGTATATAAAAATAAATATAATTCGGAAGTACATTATTCCGGTTTGCCATATATAAGAACTGTTACTACTCAAAAAGTAAAGTCAGAACTATTTCTTTTTATTATTCTTTCTTTTATAATAGCTATTTTGATTATGATACTTTTTTTTAAATCATTGAGAGTTGTTTTCTCTTCATTGATTTTGGTAGTGATTAGTATTATTTGGACATTGGGCACAATTTCACTTTTTGGTTATAAAATTTCAATCTTAACAGGTGTTATTCCTTCACTTCTTGTTATCATAGCTATCGAAAACTGTATTTATCTTGTAAATAAATACCACTGGGAGTATAAGCTTCATGGCAATAAAGCAAAAGCAATATCAAGAGTTGTAAAAAAAATAGGTTTTGCTACATTAATGACAAATCTTACTACTGCTGCCGGTTTTGCTACATTTATTTTCACTTCTAATTCTTTGCTGAAAGAATTTGGTGTAATTGCTTCAATAAATGTAATGGCAGAATACCTCGTTTCAATAACATTAATTCCTGTTATTTTCAGTTATTTAGCGCCTCCCAAATTAAAACATGTGGAGCATCTCGAAAATAAAAAAATTACAATTATTATTGAAAATGTTAAAAAAATTGTTTTTTCAAGAAGAACAGTAGTGTATTATATTACAGGTTTATTTTTAATTTGTTGTGTGTTTGGAATCAGCAAAATGAAAACATCGGGGAAAGTAGTGGATGATATTAAAACAGACGATCCGATTTATACAGATCTTAAATTTTTTGAAAATAATTTTCATGGGGTTATGCCATTTGAAATATCAATTGATACTAAAAAGAAAAATGGTGCAATGAAGATGTCAACAATAACAAAAATTGACAAATTGCAAAATGTGCTTGCAGAGTTTCCTCAATTTTCAAAACCTTTGTCGCTTGCCGAATTTTCAAAATTTATGAAACAGGCATTTTATAATGGAGATTCGGCATTTTATAACATACCCAATAATAACGAAAAAGATTTTATTTTATCTTATCTTCCCACAAATCTTAAGGGAGGTAAAAATTTACTCCGTCCTTTTATTGACAGTACTAAAAGATATACCCGCATTAGCGTTCAAATGGCCGATATTGGGACTAAAGAAATGAATTTAATTGAATCAAAACTCAAACCTAGAATAGATTCAATTTTTGATCCTGCTAAATACGATGTTACTGTTACCGGTAACAGTGTTGTTTACACCAAAGGTACGGCATTCCTTATTCGTAATCTTTTTGAAAGTGTGTTTTTTGGCGTATTGCTGATTTCTTTAATTGTTGCACTTGTTTTTAGCTCTTACCGAATGGTTGTTATTGCCATGATCTGCAATCTTATTCCATTAACAATAACTGCTGCCATCATGGGATTTGCAAATATTCCTATAAAACCATCAACACTAATAGTTTTTAGCGTTGCACTTGGAATTTCAATTGATAATGCGATACTTTTTCTGTCAAAATACCGAAATGAACTTAAAATGAATAACGGAGATATTAAGCTTTCTGTAGCGAACGCTCTGGATGAAACCGGTATAAGCATGATTTATACATCTATTGTTCTTGTTCTTGGCTTTGGAATATTTATCGTTTCAGGTTTTGGTGGAACAAAAGCGTTGGGAATGTTAATTTCAATAACTCTTTTTCTCGCTCTTTTCTTCAACATTATTGTACTTCCATCATTAATACTTACTTTAGACAAAATAATTACAACCAGATCTTTCAGAAAACCCATGATAGAAATTTACGATGACGAAGAAAATATTGAAAAATCTGATGAAGTTATTACAGATGAAGTAGCTAAAATATAAAGTAAAAATTTCAAATTACACATCCCGTAATTCGTAATTTTTAATTCGTAATTGATTTTTAATACTAATTAATTTATTATATATGAAAGGTATTGTATTAGCCGGAGGTTCCGGCACAAGGCTTCACCCGCTTACCATAGCAATCAGCAAACAGTTGATGCCTATATATGACAAGCCTATGATTTATTATCCTATATCTGTATTAATGATGGCAGGGATAAATGAGATATTAATTATTTCAACACCTCACGATCTGCCGCACTTTAAAAAACTTTTAGGGGACGGTAAACAACTTGGTTGTTCGTTCAGTTATGCCGAACAACTTGTTCCAAACGGACTGGCTCAGGCATTTGTTATTGGCGAAAATTTTATTGGTAAAGATAAAGTTGCGTTAATACTTGGCGATAATATTTTTTATGGAACCGGTTTACAACAATTAGTTCAGGAAAATAATAACCCTGATGGAGCTGTTGTTTTTGCTTATCATGTGGCGGACCCTCAGCAATATGGAGTGGTAGAATTTGATGATAATTTAAAAGCAATTTCGATTGAAGAAAAACCTTCTAAACCAAAATCAAATTATGCCGTTCCCGGTTTGTATTTTTATGATAATAGTGTGATAGAAGTTGCGAAAATAATACAACCCAGCCCTCGTGGCGAATATGAAATAACAGACGTTAACAAATATTATTTGGACAGGAGAAAACTTAAAGTTGGCATTTTGAGTAGGGGTACTGCATGGCTGGACACCGGCACTTTTAATTCTTTACTTCAGGCTTCTCAGTTTGTTCAGGTAATTGAAGAACGACAAGGTTGGAAAATTGGTTGTATAGAAGAAGTAGCTTTCAGAATGGGATTTATTAATAAAGATAACCTTCTTGAGATTGCAAAACCTCTGAAAAAAAGCGGTTACGGTGTCTATCTTGAAAGTTTAGAATAGTATTATATTTTAAATGTAACCAAAACAACTATTTTTTCGTTAAAATTCAAATACAAAATTATATTAAATGAAAAACATACTTATTACAGGCGGAGCAGGATTTATTGGTAGCGCTTTAGCGGAAAAATTACTACAGGATCCTGAAAATTATATTGTTGTTGTTGACAACTTAACTACCGGGGAAATTAAGAAATTACCTGTTGCTCCAAAAGACAGAATGCGCTTTATAAAATGCGATGTAAATAATTACAGAGATATTAGCCCTGTTATGCTTTCATTCCATTTTGATTATGTCTTTCATTATGCTGCTCTTGTTGGTGTGCAACGTACTCAGCAACACCCTGTTATGGTTTTAGCTGATTTGAAAGGAATTGAAAATATACTGAGTATATCTAAAAATTCAGGTGTTAAAAGAGTTTTCTTCTCATCTTCTTCCGAGGTGTATGGTGAGCCCACAGAGCTACCTCAAAATGAACACACAACTCCGCTTAACTCAAGAATACCTTATGCTGTGGTTAAAAATGTTGGAGAATCGTATTTGCGTTCTTATAAAAAAGAATACGACCTTGACTTTACAATATTCCGTTTTTTTAATACTTATGGACCAAAACAAAATGTTGATTTTGTAATGTCGCGGTTTATAAAACTTGCATTACGTAATCAAAATATAACTATTTACGGTAATGGACTTCAAACACGTACATTTTGCTTTATAGATGATAATATAGATGCTTGCGTAAATGCTTTTTACAAGGATCTGTATGTAAATGATGTAGTTAATATCGGAGGAAACATCGAAATAACTATGTTAGATCTGGCTAAAAAGATTATTGAAATTACAAATTCCAAATCGCAAATAATCTTTCATCCTGCATTAGAAGAGGGTGATATGCAGCGAAGGCTTCCTGATATTACAAATATGAGAAAACTTTTAAACAGAGATCTCCTAAATATTGATGAAGGAATAAAACGAATAATAGCACCTGCTCATAATAAAATTTAAGTATGCATACTTCGGAAGACCTTCTGGTCAGAGTTAAAATTGCATTGGCTGATATTAAATTTAACAAACAACCAAATAAACTTTACGAACCTATTACTTATACTTTTTCACTTGGAGGAAAAAGAATAAGACCTGTTTTAGTTTTGATGGCTTGTGATATGTTTGGCGGTGATGTGGAAATGGCTATTAATCCTGCAATAGCGATTGAAATTTTCCACAATTTTACCTTACTGCACGACGACATTATGGATAACGCTCCTATTCGCAGAAGTAAAGAAACTGTTTTTAAAAAATGGAACTCAAATGTTGCAATACTTTCAGGAGATACAATGTTTGCGTTAGCGTATAAATATCTTATAAAAACAAAAGAAAAAAACATTAACAAAATTCTCGAAATTTTTACTCAGGCTGCAATTGAAGTTTGCGAAGGACAACAATATGATATGGATTTCGAAACCAGAAAAGATGTAAGCGAATCCGAATATATCGAAATGATAAGGCTTAAAACAGCTGTACTCATAGCTACAAGCTTAAAAACAGGCGCTGTGATTGCCGGCGCAAGCGAAAAAGATGTGGAAACTATTTATAAATTCGGCGAATGTGTGGGAATTGCTTTTCAGCTACAGGACGATCTTTTAGATGTTTATGGCGATCAGGATAAATTTGGAAAGCAAATCGGAGGCGATATAGTTACAAATAAAAAAACATATCTATATATAAAAGCTTTACAATCCGCTCAAAGAGGAGCAAAAAACAAAGATATTGAAGCATTGGAACTGTATTTTTCTTCTGTTAATTTTAATTCGGAAGAAAAAATTAAAGCAGTTACAAATATTTATGACAATCTTAGTGTAAAGGAATTTACAACCTCTCTTATTAATGAATATTATAATAATGCTCTGGTTTATTTATCCGACCTTTCGGTGAATGATGACAGAAAAAAAAT
>JAAXXA010000101.1 GCA_013334735.1 Bacteroidota bacterium | reverse complement strand
ATCTCTTTTTTGCACAGGCTTTTATTCAAATACATATTGCCAATTATCAGTTTCAACAGCATCAACGCCACAACAACTTGTTCAAAATGTACTGGTTGGAGGAGGTGTTACCATTTCAAATGTTACTTATACAGGCTCTTCGAACCAGATTGGTAGTTTTAGCGGTGGAATTTCAACCAATCTCGGCTTGTCAAATGGTATTGTCATGTCAACCGGTATAGTCAATGGCGATGGTAGTTCATATACTAACCCTCCCCTTGGAGATACAGTTACTGAATTTTCAAGCACTGAATTATGGGGTCTTTTTCCCAATGGGGATAATGACATTGAAGCTCTTACAGATAACCAACAAACTTCTTATGATGCAAGTGTTCTGGAATTTGATTTTATTCCATTATCGGATACGGTTAAATTCAGGTATGTTTTCGCTTCAGAAGAATATCCTGATTATGTTTGCTCTACTTATAATGATGCTTTTGGATTTTTTATAAGCGGACCGGGAATTAACGGAACTTATTCAAATAACAGTATCAATATTGCAAATATTCCGGGAACAACTTTACCCGTGGCCATTAATTCAATAAACAATGGCACTTCAGGAGCTTATGGCAGTTCAGCAAATTGTACATCCCTTTCATATTCATCATATTATGTTGACAACTTGGCTATTAGCGGGGGAACGATAGTATTCAATGGGTTTACTACAGTATTGACTGCATGGTGTATAGTAACTCCATGCCAACAACATCATATAAAATTAGCGGTGGCAGATTTGGGAGATGCCGGTTATGATTCAGGCGTATTTCTTGAAGCGGGAAGTTTTACCTCAACAACTATTACCGCGGCAACTTCATCAACAAATTCAGCATTGGCAAATGACAGCACTTCTATTGAAGGTTGCACCGACAATATTATAACATTTCAAAGAGTTGGAAGTTCAATAGTAAATGATTTAACAGTACCTTTAAATATTGGCGGTAGCGCAATTAATGGCGTTGATTATACTTTAATTCCCGATAGTGTTACATTTCCTGCAGGACAAAGTTCCGTTACTCTTACTATCCATCCTATTTCGGATGGCACAGATGAAGGGACAGAAGATATTATTTTTTCAATATCACAAAATCAAAATTGCACTAATTACGAAATGGAATTAAAAGTTTATATTGTTGACCAAACTCCTCTAAATGCTTCTATTCTTAACAACGACACTACTTTTGCCTGCCCCACTCCTGTCAATTTAGATATTTCTGCAAGCGCTACAGGAGGAAATGGGACATACTCATACTTATGGAATAATGGTTTAGGAGCAAATTCATCAATTCAGGTTTCACCCAATACAACTACCGCTTATATTATTACAGTTACCGATCAATGCGCCCAACAAGCTATTGACAGCTTATCAGTAATATTTTTATCAGGCACTCCCATCCAATTACTCACATCAGGGGATATCTCTATATGTAGCGGCGATACAACATCTATTTTTGCCACTGCAACCGGAGGTGGAGGCAAGTACCTTTTTGAATGGAGCGATAATTTAGGATCAAATGATACTGTAATTATACATCCGGAACAAACAACCATTTATTCTATTTCTGTTACAGACAGTTGCGGTACATTAGTATCAGCAAGTTTTGTTGTAACTATACCATCAGGAGTTGCAGATTTTAATTATACTTTCCAAACAAATAGTGTTGTTAATTTTCACAATCAAACGGCAAACTGTACAATATTTGAATGGAATTTCGGCGATGGAACAACATCAGATTTGCAAAACCCGATTCATACTTATGCCGATACCGGAATTTTTATAGTAGAATTTACTGCTATTAATGATATCGGTTGTATTAGCATTGCGCAAAAAGCTATTCATATATACCCTACTTTCTATTTGTTTGTTCCAAACGCTTTTACTCCTGACAAAGATGGATTGAATGATTATTTTGCACCTATAGCAGTAGGAATTACAAAATCGAGCATGCAAATATATAACAGATGGGGTACTCTGATATATCAAAGTTATGAAAACAATCCAAAATGGGATGGCAAAGACGATCATAATAATAAAGCAGAACAGGGAATATACGTTTACGTGCTTAATTATGAAACACCCACAGGCACCAAGTTTACAAAAAACGGGACAATAACATTAATAAGATAAGAACTTTAAAGCTTATTATACTGCAAACGGGATAAATTTCCGCATTTTATGAATACAAAAAGGTATAGAGGTATTCAGTATAAAGGCATAAGGAAGATCAGGTTATACCATATACCCATATACCCTATACCTGAAACCCATAAGTAATAATTTACACCTCGCAAAGTATAGTTACTCCAAAATATAAGCTCATTAAGTACTTATTATTAATCTGTTTTTAGCTATAAGTATAATAATTTTTAAGATAACCATAAAAATTATTAATTTTGTAATTCCAAAAAAATTATTAGATTTGCAAATTATACCGATACGGAACAGGTTTGCAAAAGTTCCTTTCGGTATAACAATTAATGTGTTAATATTAATTAGATTTATGCGATATTTAAAGAAATTATATATAATTATTTTGGTTATCATAATAGCGGTTACTACATTTGAATCGTGTGGCACTAGTACTAAAAGCGCTAGCAGTAATAGCAGAAAAAAAAGCTTTAAGAAAATGTTAAAACACAGGAGATCAATATCAGGTAACAGGTATCGTAGTCCATATCAAAGGAAATTCAAAAAGAAGGCTATTCCTATTAACAAAAATTATATTATAAAAAATAAAAGGCGTTAAAAAAAAACCTGCAAATGCAGGTTTTTTTTTAGCTTACCCTTTTGAGTTCTTTTCCCGAATACGTGTCAATCATCAAAGGAACTTTTTCGACTTCCACATTACTTGTATCGAGACCAAAAGCTTTTACATCACTAATACCAATCCTTTTTAAAATGGAATAAATATCCATAATAAGTTGTTCGTACGGAGAAAAATCGAAATCATAATTCTGAATCCTGTCAATTACAATAAATTTAAAATCGCCCATGATATGATGTTGTTTTAAAGATTCGTAATGGCTAACAAGGTCAATTTCATTATTATGCGCAAGTTCTTCAATAACCTGGCGGAAATAAAGATTTATTTTTGGTTCGACTTTAAATCCAAGACGAAATTCAACTCTCATTAATACTTTGGGGACAATAGTTTCAACACTATATTCCAAAGTATGAGGCTCATCCACAGTATGAACATGAATAAACCAATATACATCAGCTCTTTTAGGTCGTTTATTAATTATAGAATATATTATTTTGGATTCAATATCTGTTTTGAAATCAGCCCTTGTAAGGTAAACAAGATTTGTTGCATATTTAGGAACTGTTTCGTCTTTGCTAAGATCAAGTAAAATTTGTTTATAATTATCAGTTTTAACAAATTCGAAGAAGCGTTTTTTAATAATTCGGCCCTTATACCAAACAAACATAATAATAAACAAAATACCGGCTATCAGTATAGTAACCCAACCGCCATGATTAAATTTATTAATATTTGCAATAAGAAACGAACCTTCAATAGTCAGATAAAGTAATAAAAATAAACCGATAAAAATAAAAGAAACCCTTTTCAACCAAAAATAAGTGGAAAGCAAAATAGTAGTCATTAACATTGTGATTGTGATTGCTAAGCCATAAGCAGCTTCCATATTAGATGATTTCTGAAAAAAAAGTATAACAAAGCAACATGAAACCCACAGAAACAAATTGACACTGGGAACATACATCTGCCCTTTAATAGTTGTAGGATAAGATATTTTCACTTTAGGCCAAAAGTTAAGTAAAATTGCTTCGCTGATTATAGTATAAGAACCGCTAATAAGAGCCTGACTGGCAATAATTGCAGCAGCAGTAGCAATAACTATCCCCATTAACAAAAACCAATCGGGCATACATGAAAAGAAAGGATTCACAGCAGTCATTACGTTAGTTAAAGGGTCTTTGTAATATACTAACGATGGATTGGCAAGTATCCACGCACCCTGCCCAAGATAATTGAGTATTAATGTAATTTTTACAAAAACCCATGTAAACCTTATATTTTTTAATCCACAATGACCAAGATCCGAATAAAGAGCTTCTGCACCCGTAGTACATAAAAATACAGCGCCCAACAAAAGGAAACCGCCGGGATACTCTGCTAGTAATTTGTAAGCGTAATATGGATTGAATGATTTAAAAATATCTGTATAAGTAAAAATTTTAGTAACACCTATGATTCCGAGCATCAGAAACCAAAGGAACATCATGGGACCGAATGATTTTCCAAGGAACTTCGTACCATATTGTTGTATTAAAAACAGAAAGGTAATAATTACAAGTACAATTGGAATTACAGGAACGTCCTCATTAATCATACCCAGCCCTTCAACTGCCGAAACTATAGTAATAGAAGGAGTTATAATACCATCAGCCAGTAAAGCTGCTCCACCGATTAACGCAAAAACATAAACCCAGCGAACACGTCTTCTTACAAGCGCGAACAAAGAAAAAATTCCACCTTCACCTTTATTATCAGCTCTTAAGGTTACCATAACGTATTTAAAAGTGGTTTGTAAAGTAAGAGTCCAGATAATGCAGGAAATAGCGCCATAAATAAATTCGGGCGTAATTGGAGAAGATGCGCCGTTTACAATTGCTCTCATAACATACAAAGGAGATGTACCTATGTCGCCGTAAACTATTCCTAATGTAATTACAAGACCGGAAAAAGTCAGTTTATTAATATGATGTGGTAATATTTTTTTCTTCACTTGTTCAAATCAAAAATCCGCCAAATTTATTAAAGAAAAGCTTCCACAATACAAAAAGGTGTAAATATTTTTTATTAATACTTTTCCTTAATTCAATATAAAACGTCATTGGTAAGAGTTCGTTTTGGCGAACGGAGGAGCAATCTATTGACACACAATGAATAGATTAAAAATATATAATATATTTTATGATGTTTTTGAGACTCTCCGTTATTTATTTTGCCCGCGTCATACCGTCCTTAGCGTTGGCAAATAGGCGCAGACAATTTCGTGATGATGGTTTTATTATCATATTCTAAATAATATAATCGCATTTCAACATTCGATATTTTCCATTTATGTCTTTTTCAACCTCAATATCTGAAAATCCTTTTTCGGAAAGCATATCGAAAAGGCAAGAAGAAAATCTTTCATTTATTTCAAAGAAAAGAGTTATTTTCTTTTTAATTAACTTTAGCGAAAAATCAGCAACAGCTTTATAAAACAACAAAGGATCGTTATCCGAAACGAACAATGCGTTATAAGGCTCATATTTAAGCACATTATTTTTCATGTATTTTTTTTCAGACTCGGTTACATAAGGAGGATTGCTCACTATTATATCAAAATCAGGAAATTTAATATTTTCGGGGACATTTAAAATATCAAAATTTAGAAAGTGAATTTCAGCATTATTATTTTTCGCGTTTTCTTTTGCCACAATAAGAGCTTTATCGGAAATATCGGAAGCAAACACGGTAGAAAGGAGAATATTTTTTTTTATTGCTATAGCAATACATGCGCTACCGGTTCCTATATCTAATATTTTTACTGTTTTATTATTATTTTCTTTAATAATCCAATCCACTAATTCTTCTGTTTCGGGGCGCGGAATCAGGACATCAGGATTTACAGCTAAATTAATTCCATAAAATTCGGCACATCCAAGCACATATTGAATTGGTATTTCCTGTTTCAGCTTGTTAAGGATATCCTGTAAAAAAGATAAGTTTTCATCATTAATTTGTTCTTCTTTTTTTAAAAGCATATCGCTTCTTGAAAAATTAAGAATATGATGAAAAGCATAAAATGTAATGCTTTTTATTTCCTGTTCGGAGTATAATCCAGATAATTCTATTAAAAAGATTTCGGATAGTTGTTTTACGTTCATAATAAAAAACCGCTAATGCTCAACAGCAAAAAAACAGAACTCTGATGAGGCTGATTGTTCCGCCATGGCGGATGCTTAAATATGATTTTTCTATCTGTGTTCATCATAATTTTGTACTTTGGCAAGCTCAGCACAAGTCTGCGTTATCTGTATTCCATTTATATTTATTTGAATGTGCTAACCAAAAATTCAAAGCATAAAATTAATTAAAAAATTGTATATTTGAGGCGATGACTAGAGATAATATATTTATACAACGTTGCATTTACTTAGCCGGGAAAGGGAAAGGACTTCTAGAGACGAATCCAATGGTTGGGTGTGTAATTGTATATAACGATAAAATAATTGCAGAAGGATATCATAAAGAATATGGAGGTCCTCACGCAGAAGTAAATGCTATAAATAAGTTAAAAGACAAAGAAATTCTTAAACATTCAATATTATATGTAAATCTCGAACCTTGCTCACATGTAGGGAAAACACCTCCCTGCGCCGATTTAATAATAAGTATGAAAATTCCTAAAGTGATAATTGGGAATATTGATCCAAATAATTTAGTTGCGGGAAGAGGAATAAAAAAATTAAAAAGCGCAGGAGTAGAAGTAGTTTCAGGAATTCTTAATAATGAATGCAAAGAATTAAACAAACGTTTTTTCACTTTTCATAATTTGAAAAGACCATACATAATCCTGAAATGGGCGCAATCGTTAGATGGTTTTATTGGAAACAAAAAAGATTCATATAAAGATTCGAAGCCTGTTTGGATTACTAATGAAAATTTACGCACACTTGTACACAAATGGAGGGCAGAAGAGCAATCTATTATGATTGGAACAAATACGGCTTTGTTAGATAATCCTCAATTAAATACGAGAAACTGGACAGGTAAAAATCCAATAAGAATTGTATGCGACCGCTTATTAAGACTTCCTGAAAATTTATATGTTTTTGACGGAAAAATTTCAACAATTATTTTAACGGCTAAAAATATCAAAAATAAAAATTCAAAAAACCTTGAATATATAAATATAGATTTTGAAAATAATTTTGTAAAACAAGTTTGTGATATTTTATTTGAAAAGAATATACAGTCCTTGTTTGTAGAAGGAGGAGCAAAACTTCACCAAACATTTATAAACAGCAATAAATGGGATGAGGCACGTGTTTTTACAGGAAATATAAATTTATATCAAGGTGTACAAGCACCTATAATAAAGGGAAATATTGTTTCGGAAGGGCTTTTTAATAATGACAGATTAACTATATATAAAAACATTTAGTTTAGCAATTAATTTAAAATCCTTATTTTTAATAATAATAAAACTCATACAAAAACATCATGATTAAAATTGGCATTACCGGGCAAGCAGGCTTTTTGGGCTCTCACTTATATAATTATCTGGGTATAAAAAAAGATGAAGTTGAACGTATTTATTTTCAAGACGACTATTTTCAAAATGAAGAAAAACTTAAAACTTTTGTAAAATCCTGCGATGTAATAGTTCATCTTGCAGCCATGAACAGGCATGCCGATCATAATGTTATATACAATACAAATATTGATCTTGTTAAAAAACTTATAACTGCTCTAGAATACACTAATTCATGCCCGCACATTATATTTTCTTCATCCACGCAAGAAGAAAAAGATAATTTATATGGAAAATCAAAACGCGAAGGAAGAGAAATGCTTGCTGAATGGGCGAAAAAACATAATACTTCATTTACCGGTTTAATTATTCCAAATATTTTCGGACCTTTTTGTAACCCATATTATAATTCTGTCATAGCTACTTTTTGTCATCAACTAACTCACGATGAAATACCAAAAATTGACATTGACGGTCAAATAAAATTTATATATGTTAGCGAAGTTGTAGAACATATTTATAAGGAAATAAAAAGTAAATCATCTTGTAAAAAGGCTTTACCTATAGTGTCTTCACATAATGTTCCTTACACATCCGAGAATAAAGTTTCACAAATTTTATCTTATTTGAATAATTTTAAAATACAATATTTTGATAAAGGAATAATTCCTCAATTAAACAATTCTTTTGAAGTTAATCTTTTTAACACATTCCGTAGTTATATAGATTTAAAAAAATATTTTCCTTTCATGTTACATCAAAATACTGATACGCGAGGAAGTTTTGTTGAAATTATAAAATTGCAAACCGGCGGACAGGTATCATGTTCAACCACTAAACATGGGATTACGAGAGGGAATCATTTTCACATACGTAAAATTGAACGATTTGCAGTAATAAAAGGAGAAGCATTAATACAACTTCGCAGAATAGGAACTGATGAAATTTTTAACTTTACTCTTTCAGGGGATAATCCATCTTACGTTGATATGCCTTTATGGTTCGTGCATAATATAACGAATATTGGAAAAGAAGAGCTATATACAATATTCTGGATTAACGAATTTTTTAATTCAGATGATGCTGATACTTATTTTGAGA
>JAAXXA010000100.1 GCA_013334735.1 Bacteroidota bacterium | reverse complement strand
ATGCTGTTGGAATAATTGATGGTTTTTTCCCTGATGCCGATTTTTTTTTAGAACCGGAAAGATTTGACAGACATCTAGATAAATTACGCAGACAAGGGGATAAAAAAATAGAATATGTAAGTATTTGTTCGCATATTGCATGTGCATCGTTACGCATAGCAAGTCTTATATGAGAATCGTGCAAATAATTAGGCGAACAAATACTTACATATTCTATTTTTTTATCCCCTTGTCTGCGTAATTTATCTAGACAAGGGGATAAAAAAATAGAATATGTAAGTATTTGTTCGCCTAATTATTTGCACGATTCTCATATAAGACTTGCTATGCGTAACGATGCACATGCAATATGCGAAAAGCCTTTAGTTCTTAACCCATGGAATATTGAGGCCCTTAAAGTTATAGAAGAAGAAACAGGAAGAAAAATATTCACTATTCTTCAGTTACGTCTTCATGATTCGCTAATTAAATTAAAAGAAACTATAGATAAAGGACCAAAAGACAAAGTATATGACATAGATCTTACATATATAACAAGTAGAGGTCATTGGTATTATGTATCATGGAAAGGCGATATAAGCAAATCCGGTGGAATAGCTATGAATATAGGTATTCATTTTTTTGATATGCTTATGTGGATTTTTGGAGATGTGTTAGAAAGTACTGTTAATATTTACAAGCAAAACAAAGCAGCCGGATTCCTTCGCCTGAAAAATGCAAGAGTAAGATGGTTTCTGAGCATCGATAGTAATGATTTACCTGAAAGAATTAAAATATTAGAACAACGTACTTATCGTTCAATAAAAATTGATGATAAAGAAATTGAATTTAGCAATGGTTTTAGCGACTTACATACATTAAGCTATAGTGAAATTATAAAAGGAAATGGATTCGGTTTGGATATATCGCGACCAAGCATTAATGCAGTTTGCGATATCAGACATGCTGAAACTGTTGGATTAAAAGGAGATTATCATCCTATATTAAAAACAATTATTCAATAATAAATTAATTATTAAATTTAAAAAAATGGATTTATACAACGAACTACTAAAAAAAGAAACTAAACTATCCGTTATAGGATTAGGATACGTTGGTTTACCAATTGCCCTTGAGTTTTCGAAAAATATATCGGTAATAGGTTTTGACATAAAGGAAGACAGGGTGGAAATGATGAAGAAAAAGTTAGATCCCAGTGAAGAACTTCCATCTTCTGCATTTGATAATTGTGATATTACATTTACAGCAAATCCTGTTGATCTTAAACATGCAAAATTTCATATTATTGCAGTGCCAACTCCAATTGATGATCATAATCTTCCTGATTTAAGACCCCTCCTCGGTGCTACACGAACTATAGGTAAAGTGTTGAAAAAAGGCGATTATGTTGTATATGAATCAACAGTATATCCCGGATGTACAGAAGAAGACTGTATTCCTATTTTAGAAGAATTATCAGGATTGAAATTTATTGAAGATTTTAAAGTTGGATTTTCTCCTGAAAGAATTAATCCCGGTGACAAACTTCACACAATAACTTCAATTACAAAAGTGGTTTCCGGATGCGATGACGAATCTCTTGATATAGTTGCAAAAGTATATGAACTTGTGGTTAAAGCAGGTATTCATAAAGCATCATCAATAAAAGTAGCCGAATCGGCTAAAATTATTGAAAACACTCAAAGAGACGTAAACATTGCTTTGATGAATGAACTTTCTATTATATTTAACAGAATGGGCATAAATACTTATGAAGTGCTTGAAGCTGCAGGTACAAAGTGGAATTTTCTTAAATTTTATCCCGGCTTGGTTGGTGGACATTGCATAGGTGTAGATCCTTATTATCTTACTTATAAAGCGAAGGAATTCAGATATCATCCACAGATTATTAATTCTGGACGTTTTGTAAATGATACGATGGGATTTTATGTTGCAAAACAAACTGTTAAAAAAATGATCGCAGCCGGTAAAAATGTTCTTAACTCAAGAGCTCTTGTAATGGGTGCAACTTTTAAAGAAGACGTAAGCGATATCAGAAATTCAAGAGTTGCAGATATTGTGAGTGAATTAAAAACTTACGGGATAAATGTTGACGTAGTTGATCCATACGCTTCTTCAAAAGAACTGAAACATGAATACGGTTTCGAACTAGTTGACAAACCTTCAGGAAAGTACGATGCCATTATTGTTGCTGTAAACCATAAACCATATTATGAATTTAACGAAGCATATTTTAAATCTTTATCAACAGATAAAGTAGTATTCGTTGATGTAAAAGGAATTTATAGAAATAAAATAAAAGAACTTACTTACTGGAGCTTATAAAAATAGTATTCTTCAAAAAGTAGTAATGAATAAGTCCTCCATCGACGGATTAAAGTGCCTAAAGTACTCCGCCTCCGCAATGTTCGGAGCGGAGGTGGAGGAGTGCCTAAAATTTTTTAAAAGAGGCTGTTTCAAAAAAAAGACATTTAGCCACAAATAGTCTAATATAAAAAGTGAAAATTAAATAAATGAAAATACTCGTTACAGGTGGGACAGGTTTTATTGGTTCACATACAGTTGTTGAATTACAACAGAAAGGTTACGAAGTTGTAATTATTGATAACCTTTCCACTTCAGTAAAGGAGGTATTATATTCAATTGAAAAAATAACAGGTATTCTGCCGGAGTTTCATGAATTTGACCTTTGTAATGAATACTTAACTGCTAAATTTTTTGACAATAATAAGGATATTAAAGGAGTTATTCATTTTGCTGCTCATAAAGCAGTAGGTGAATCAGTTGAAAAGCCTTTAAAATATTATCGTAACAATCTGTTTTCGTTGATAAATATTATGCAGTGTATGAATGAACATCAAATTAAAAATTTGGTTTTTTCATCTTCATGTACTGTTTATGGACAAGCCACGGAATTGCCTGTTACTGAAAAAACTTCCATTCAAAAAGCATTTTCACCTTATGGTCATACGAAACAGATTTCAGAAGAAATAATAGAATGTTCTGTTAAATCATCAGGAATAAAGGCAACTTTACTTAGATATTTTAATCCTATCGGAGCGCATGAAACGGCTCTTATTGGCGAATTACCGATAGGTGTCCCTAATAATCTTGTTCCCTTTATCACACAAACAGCAATAGGAAAACGTGAAAATCTTAATGTTTTTGGTAATGATTACAATACCCCTGATGGAACTTGCATACGCGATTATATTCATGTTGTTGACCTAGCCAAAGCTCATATTATTGCTTTTGAGAGAATGTTCAATAACTTGTCTAAATCAGATTGTGAAATATTTAACATAGGTACAGGAAAAGGATATACCGTACTTGAAGCGATACGATCATTCGAAAAAGTTTCAGGCAAAAAACTGAATTTTAAATTTGCAAAAAGAAGACAAGGTGATATTGAAAAAGTTTGGGCAGATACTACTTATGCAAACAATGAATTAGGATGGAAAGCCGAAAAAGATATTGATGATATGATGCTTTCAGCATGGAAGTGGGAAGTGGAACTAAGTAATAAGGTAAAAATAAGGCACAAGGCATAAGGCATAAGGGATAAAAATAAGAAATTAGGGACAAAATAATATATTTATGAAAACAATATTAATAACCGGAGGTGCGGGTTTTATTGGATCGCATGTTACAAAGCGCTTTGTAAAAAAATATCCAGATTATAAAATTGTTAACCTCGACAAGCTGACTTATGCAGGTAATTTGGCAAACCTAACAGATATTGAAAAAAATGAAAATTATGAGTTTGTTAGAGGAGATATTGTTGATGTGGATTTTGTTCAAGAACTTTTTAATAAATACAGATTTGACGGTGTAATTCACCTTGCGGCAGAATCGCATGTTGACCGTTCAATCCTTAATCCTATGGATTTTATAATGACAAATATTGTAGGGACAGTTAATTTGTTAAATGCGGCAAAAATAATATGGAAGGATAACCCGGAAAATAAAATTTTTTATCATATTTCTACCGATGAAGTATATGGTTCTTTAGGAAAAGAAGGTTTTTTTACTGAAGAAACAGCTTATGATCCCCGTAGTCCATATTCCGCATCAAAAGCAAGTTCAGATCATATTGTAAGAGCATACTTCCATACATACAAAATACCTGTTGTTATTAGCAATTGTTCAAATAATTATGGCGCAAACCAGTTTCCTGAGAAGCTGATACCTCTTTGCATAAATAATATTAAAAATAACAAACCTCTACCTGTTTATGGGAAGGGCGAAAATGTACGGGACTGGTTGTGGGTTGAAGATCATGCTGCCGCTATTGAACTTATTTTTCATAAAGGAAAAGTTGGAGAAACATATAATATTGGCGGAAATAACGAGTGGAAAAATATTGATTTAGTGCTTCTCCTTTGCAAAATAATGAATAAAAAACTTGGAAGAAAAGAAGGAGAATCAGAAAAACTTATTACATATGTTACCGACAGGGCAGGGCATGACTTGCGTTATGCAATAGACTCAAGCAAATTACAGAAAAATTTAGGATGGAAACCATCACTTCAATTCGAAGAAGGGCTTGAAAAAACGGTTGACTGGTATCTTGAAAATGAAACATGGCTTATTAATGTAACATCGGGAGCTTACCAAAAATATTATGAAAATCTATACGATAAGAGATAAATAAAATGAGTGTTTTTAATAATTTTTTTACTTCTAACAAATTAAAGCATCCGATTGATATGTCGCTTATTTCAACAGACATGCACTCGCATCTGATTCCGGGAATTGATGATGGATCAGAATCTGTTGAAGATTCTATTGAGCTTATCCGTTCTTTTTATAATCTTGGATATAAAAAAATTATTACTACACCTCATATTATGTTCGATTTTTTTAAAAATACTCCTGAGATTATTTTTAAAAATCTTGAAAATTTAAAAAATGCCGTTGCAAAAGAACAAATACCAATAAAAATTGAAGCTGCTGCCGAATATATGCTTGACGAAGGTTTTATACAAAAATTCCGCGCAGGTGAATTGCTTACTTTTGGTAAAAAATATGTTTTAATTGAACTATCGGCATATTTCCCTCCTGATAGTATTTATCAGGTAATGTTCGATTTGAAATTAGATGGTTACAATCCTATATTAGCGCATCCTGAAAGATATGCATATTGGTATTCCGATTTTGAAAAATTCGTTACCTTAAAAGACAGAGAGATACTTTTCCAGATTAACCTTCCTTCACTTGCAGGCTATTATTCAGCAGAAGTAAGAAAAATAGCTGAAAAATTTATTGATAATAATATGGTTGATTTTGTTGGAAGCGACACTCACAATTCAGTTTACTTTGAACAGCTCGAAAAAAGCCGCTACTCTAAACATCTTGAAAAACTTATTAATTCGGGAATGCTTAAGAATAAAGAACTTTAAGTTTTTTTCCCCTTTTAGAACAATCTCTTAAAATTTTCTGTAAAGTATTCCCGTAAAATATTATATTGACGACAATAAGATTATTTTATTTTCAATCTGTTTAACGCGTTTTGATATCTTCTAGCATTGGCGGCATGTTCAGAACCAGTAACAGCAAAATTATGATAACCGGAAAAATCTTCTTTTGCACACATATAAATATAATGATGCTTAGTATAATTTAAGGTTTTATCAATAATTTTACTATTAGGAAGGCTTATAGGACCGGGGGGTAATCCATGATTTAAATATGTATTGTAAGGAGAATCAATTTTTAAGTGTGATTTTAATATTCTTTTCAATCCAAAATCACCAATTGCAAATTTTACTGTAGGGTCAGCTTCCAGCTTCATATCTTTTTTTAAACGATTAATATATAATCCTGCTACAATAGGCATTTCATCGTATTTGTTGGTTTCTTCCTGAACAATAGAAGCCAAAATTGTAACCTGAGCAGGATTTAACCCAATTTCTTCCGCTTTAGATTTCCTTTCTTTGTTCCAGAATGCTTCATATTCTTTGTTCATTCTTTTGAATAGCTCTGAAGCCGAAGTGTTCCAAAAAAATTGGTAGGTGTTGGGAATGAATACAACTACTGCATTATAAGTAGTGAAATCATAATTTGAAAGATAATTAGAATCGTTCAATAATTTAATAATACTTAAGGAATCGGCCTCCAATTGTTTTGATATTTTTCCGGCAAGTTGATATTTTGTTCGAACATTATTAAATACCAGCTTCACCGGTTCCTGCCTTCCTGATTTAAGCATATTCAGGAGATCGTTATTGTTCATACCTGCAGAAATTTTATATTTTCCCGGTTTTACATTTTTTATATAATTTTTATACTCTGCTAGCCATTTTAAAGAACTAACATTAATAATTATTTCTTTTTTATTTAATATTTCTGTAACATCATCGAATTTTGAATTTGTTGGAATATATATAGATGTACTTTTTTCTCCCTTTAAATTAACATTGGATTTATAAAATATAGTATAAGCTTTGTATGAAAGGAATGCTGCAACAAAAATAAGTATAATTCCAAAAATCAATAACGCTTTAAGCCATGAAAATCCTTTAATATTATCGTTCATATATTTAAAAATTAGTGCCTAAAGTTAAGGACTCCCTCTCAATATTTCTAAACTTTAAGTAATTTTTCGCCTCCGCTATGGCGGAGCGGACTTTTGGCATTCCAAGTACTCTTTAGTTATATTTTATTTGTATTTATTAGCTGTAAAATATATTCATCAAGCCATTTATCTTTTAATCTTGTCCAATCTTTTTTTATTCCTATATTTTTAAAATTATGCTTTTTAAACAGCTTTAAACTAACTTCGTTGTTAGTTGTAATGTTGCAATAAAGTTGATGAAGATTAAGAGTGTTAAATGCATAATCTATTAATAAAGCCAGCGCTTCTGATGCATAACCTTTGTTCCTTTGATTGTCGGAAATAAGAATTCCAATACCCGCTCTTAAATTTACAGGATCAAAATCAAAAAGATCAATACAGCCTACTGTTTCTCCAGTATTTACATTGTCTATCATCAGGCGTAATTGTTTTGCCGTATAAATATCCTGATAAGCAGTTAGGATATATTCCTCTAGCAGATGTCTGGAAATTGGAGCTACTGTATTACTTAGATACCATATTCGAGAATCATTTTCCCATTTGTACAGCAAATCAATATCAGCGGGTTCGGGAGCGCGTAATAAAAGATTTTTGCTTTTCATTTTTTAAATATTTATATCTCCTTTAAAAACATTTGTAACATTACCTTTTAACCAAATATCGGTAAATAAGGTTTTTGAAATTTTATCAAAATGAACATATAGTTTTCCGCCTTTTGTTATTAAAGTGAATTCATTGTTTTTATTTTCGTTATCGGAAATGCTAGCTGCTATTGCTGTTGCAACAGCCCCTGTCCCGCATGAAAGAGTTTCGGCTTCAACACCTCTTTCATAAGTTCTAACATAAATATAATCCTTATATATTGTGGCGAAGTCAACATTAACTCCTTTTTTGAAAAATTTTGTATTGTTGCGTATTTTTTTACCTTCATTATATACATCAATACTTTCAGCATTTTCTTTAAAACAAACATAGTGAGGCGATCCAGTATCAAGAATATAACCCTGATCATATTTTTCAACATTATTAATCTCTTTCATTTTCAGACTAACAAGGGTTGTGTCCTTTTCTTTATTACAAATGATTGCCTCGTGTAGCCCGTCGATAGCTATAAAAGTGGTTTTTTCTTTAATAATACCAAGATAGTTTACGAAAGCTACACTGCATCTTCCTCCATTGCCACACATAGTTCCTTCTTTGCCATCGGAATTAAAATATTGCATTGCAAAATCCGCTTCATCACTTTTATTGATTAATATCAATCCATCTGCGCCAATGCCGAACCTCCGATTACATAAATTGGCAATAATATTTGTGTAATCAATGTGGTTTCTTAACACAAAACTTCTATTGTCAATTAATATAAAATCATTGCCTGTACCCTGATATTTGTAAAATCGTAAAATCATTTATTCCCAAGTTGGCTTATAAGCTGTTGATTATTGATAGGATTTAGCGATTTGAAATCTGTTGAATTTTCTATTTGATAATATTCAGCCATATATTTCATATAAAGATTTTTGTTTAATATTTTAAATGAAACCACTTCAATATTATCCAATCCGAATATTACTAGTTTATTTGCTCCACTTTTATAACCTTTATAATTTATAGGTGATTTCCAGAATTCAACCCGCAAACTGTTTACTAAATTATTATTCGTTCCTGTTTTATTGTCAGTTAATAATGAGTCAAGTTTACCGGCTGTACCGGTAAAAAATTTACCAATCCCATTAACAGTATATGATTTAACGTAAATTAGTTTGTCTTTTTTTACAGGAACATTGTTAGTAGTACTATAAGTGTTAATATCAATGTTCTTTTGACTTTTTACAATGGAA
>JAAXXA010000099.1 GCA_013334735.1 Bacteroidota bacterium | reverse complement strand
CGTGGACCATACCGACTTGCAAAGAGGCAATTCTGTATCAAAAGATTGGTATTCTTTTGCAGGACTTTTTATTACCATCAAATTTAAAGTTAAAACAAAAAATTCTTGTTCTGCATATAGCAGCCACAACCAAAAACTTAAAGAGATGTTTAAAAATGATTAAAAAAATATAATATTATATGATAACCTCATTATTGCTTAAAGTAATGAGGTTTTTTATTAAATAAATAAAAATGAGCTTTAAAGAAAGTATTGACTATTCAAATTTACCAAAACATGTTGCCGTTATAATGGATGGAAATGGGCGTTGGGCAAAGCAAAAAGGTAAAAACAGAGCTTTTGGTCATCATAATGGAGTGTTATCAGTTAGGGAAGCAACCGAAGCCGCAGCAGAACTCGGAATTAAATTCCTTACACTTTATGCTTTTTCTACTGAAAATTGGAACAGACCTAAATTCGAGGTAGATATTTTAATGAAATTATTGGTAAATACAATAAATAAAGAAACTAAAACACTAAATAAAAATAATATTCGTTTATTAGCAATTGGAAATATTGACAGCTTACCCGATAATTGTAAAAAAGAATTACAGGAGGCTATTAAAAATACTTCTAATAACACCCGTATGACGCTGGTTCTGGCTTTAAGCTATAGTTCAAAATGGGAGATAATTAATGCTGTTAAACTAATTGCTGCTGATGTACATAAAAATAAAATTAATATTAATGAAATTAATCAGGATATGTTTTCTGAATATTTAACTACAAAAGACATACCCGATCCTGAACTTCTGATACGAACCAGCGGCGAGTTCAGAATAAGTAATTTCCTCCTATGGCAGATTGCATATTCAGAATTGTATTTTACTCCGAAATTTTGGCCCGATTTCAGAAAAGAAGATCTTTATGAAGCTATTGTTAATTACCAAAGTCGTGAAAGACGATTTGGAAAAACAAGTGAACAAATTAAACAAAAATGATGATGGAAATTAAGAGAATTGTTGTTAATATATTTACAGTTTTTATTTTATATATCCCTTCTGGATTTTCGCAAATTTCATTAAATGATGATATTCCGCAGATAGATTACGCCAATCCTGTTGAATACGAAATTGGAGGAATTACTGTTTCCGGCATCCAGAATCTTGATAATAATGTTTTAATAATGCTTACAGGACTTAGCGTTGGAGATAAAATCACTGTGCCGGGAGAAAAAATTACCAAAGCCATCGAAAACCTTTGGAAACAAGGCCTTTTTGAGGATATTAAAATTAATGCTACTAGTATTAAGGGAACTCTGATTTTTTTAGATATCTTTATTAAAGAAAGACCCCGCTTGTCGAAATTTTCATTTACCGGCGTTAAAAAATCAGAAGCAGATAAACTACGGGAAGAAATTAAATTAACAAAAGGTGATGTTGTTACTGAAAATGTTATAACCCATTCTAAAAATATTATTAAAAAATATTTTGTTGACAAAGGATATTTATTTACTACTGTTGATATTTTTCAAAAAACAGATACATCCTTATCTAATAATAGTGTTATACTTTATATTGATATAAAGAAAAATGCAAAAATAAAAATTAATAAAATAAATTTATTTGGAAATTCAGATATTGAGGCTGTTAAGATTAAGCGGGCTATGAAAAAATCAAAAGAAAAGCATCTTTATCGTTTGTTTGCCACGTCCCGTTTTATTGAAGATGATTTTACCGCTGACAAATTATTGATAATTGAAAAATTTAATGAATTAGGTTACAGGGATGCTAAAATCATCAAAGATTCTATATATAAATTCGATGACAAATCAGTCAACATTAATATCTATATCGAGCAAGGACATAAATATTATTTTAGAAATATTTCATGGATTGGAAATACTAAATATTCAGGAGATGAATTAAATACAGTCCTTAAAATTAAAAAAGGAGATATTTATAATCAAAAAGCTTTAGAAGCGAACCTTTATATGAATGCTGAAGGAAGAGATGTAAGTTCATTGTATCTCGACGATGGTTATTTGTTTTTCTCTGTAACTCCCGTTGAAATTAAAGTTGAAAATGATTCAATTGACATGGAAATTCGTGTTTATGAAGGAAAACAAGCAATAATAAGTAAAGTTACCATTTCGGGAAATACTAAAACTAATGATAATGTAATTATAAGAGAAATACGAACTAAACCGGGTCAACTGTTTAGTCGTTCCGACATTATCAGAACTCAAAGAGAATTAACACAGTTAAAATATTTTAATCAGGAAAAGCTTGCAGTAAATCCAAAACCAAATGCGGCTGATGGCACTGTTGACATTGAATATGTTGTTGAAGAAGCATCATCCGATCAGGTTGAACTTTCAGGCGGATGGGGCGCAGGAACAGTAGTAGGTACACTTGGATTATCTTTTAATAATTTTGCTGCCGGTAACTTTTTCAAGAAAGGCGCATGGCGTCCATTACCTTCGGGAAACGGACAAAAACTTAGCATTCGCGCACAATCTAATGGAAAAGCTTACCAATCGTACAATGCTTCATTTACAGAACCTTGGCTGGGAGGTAAAAAGCCTAATGCCCTAAGTGTTTCGGCATATCATTCGGTACAAACAAACGGATTGGAAAAAAGTGACCCAACGCGTCAATCTATTGTAATTGATGGCATTTCTGTAGAACTTGGTAAGAGACTCAAGTGGCCTGATGATTATTTTACGCTTTATTCCGGTATTAATTTTCAACAATACACTTTACAAAACTTTTCTTCTTTCACTTTTCAAACCGGTAAATCTAATAATTTTAATCTTAGTTTTGTTTTTGGTCGTAATTCTATTGATGCGCCTATTTACCCCCGTACCGGATCTGAACTATCATTTACAGTTCAGGCTACACCACCATTTTCATTAACATGGAAAAAAGATGTAAATTCAATGACACAACAGGAAAAATACAGATGGATAGAATATCATAAATGGAAATTCAGCGCTTCACTTTTTACTAAAATAGCTGGAAATTTAGTTTTAAGTTCCCGCACAAAATTTGGATTTTTGGGATATTACAATTCAGAGTTAGGACCGCCACCATTTGAAAGATATTATTTAGGCGGAGATGGTTTATCTGGCTTTGCGCTTGACGGAAGAGAAATTATTGGCATGAGAGGTTATGGAAGCAGTACTCTTACCCCAAAAAATAGTTCGGGTTATATTGGTGGAACTATATTTAATAAATATACTTTGGAGCTTAGATACCCTATTTCATTAAATCCAATGGCAACGATATATCCATTATGTTTTTTAGAAGCAGGTAATTCATGGAGTACTTTTAATAATTTTAATCCATTTGATATCAAAAGATCTGCCGGTGTTGGAGTGAGGATATATTTACCTATGTTTGGACTTTTAGGACTTGACTGGGGATATGGTTTTGACGCGATACCCGGAGATGCCAGCGCAAATAAAGGACAATTCCATTTTTCTATAAACCAATCAATTGATTAATAAACGTATAGCTTTTTAATTCACTCACTAATATTTATTTAAAAATTTTTAAAAAACTAAAATAACGGAGGAATCTTTATGAAAAAAATACTTTTATTAAGTTTGTTTGCATTTTCTTGTATAATAGCATTTGGTCAGCAAAAATTTGCTTATGTTGATTCGCAATACATTCTTGATAATATTCCTGATTATTCTGCAGCTCAGGATAAATTGGATGAAGCGTCTATAAAATGGCAACAGGAAGTTGAAGTAAAACTGAAAGAAGTAGATAGTCTTTACAAAAAATTTGAAACTGAGTCGGTATTGCTTCCCGAGGATATTAAAAAGAAAAGGCAAAACGAAATAATCGTAAAAGAAAAAGAAGCAAAAACTTTACAAAAACAATATTTTGGAAAAGACGGTGAATTATTCAAAAAACGCCAAGAATTAGTAAAACCAATTCAGGACAAAGTTTATACAGCTATTGAAGCTCTTGCCACAGATGGCGCTTATGGTATTATTTTTGACAAATCCGGTGCTCTTACTATGCTTTATGCTAATCCAAAATTAGATAAAAGTGATGAGGTTTTGGATAAACTTGGTTTCAAACCGGGTACCGTTAATGAAGATAAAGACGAAAAGTCAAAAGACGAATAACGAAATTTTATAAAAAAATAAAATTTATTATTTAATTTAAAAAAATATAATAAATTATTATACTTTTGTCGAAAAATAATTAAAAAATAATAAATAAAATAAAATATGAAAAAGATTTTTAAAATTGCAGCAATTATTCTAGTTGTTTTTGGTTCCTTTCAGGTTAACGCTCAGGGAAAAAATAAATTAGGTCATATCAATTCTGATTCATTGTTAAAAATGATGCCGGGAAGAGATTCTGCTAACACAAAAATTCAAACCGAAGTAAAATCTTACGAATCTCAGATAAAAACGATGCAAACAGAATTAGAAAATAAATACACTGATTTTCAAACAAATCTTTCTACAATGTCGGATTTGATCAAGCAAACAAAACAAACAGAATTACAAGATTTGCAGGCTCGTATTGAAAAATTCCAAACATCAGCGCAGGAAGCTTTACAAAAGAAACAAACAGAATTGTTACAACCTATTATAAATAAAGCTAAAAAAGCAATTGATGATGTTGCAAAAGAAAACGGATTTTCATACATACTCGATGCAGCGCCAGGTACAATACTTTATTATGATGGAGGCGAAGATATTTTACCTTTAGTAAAAAAGAAACTCGGAATTAAATAATAATAAAAATTTAATAAAAAAAGCCGGATTTTGTCCGGCTTTTTTTTATTTAGTGCTTTTCAATAATGTCAGCGATTTTTGAAATAATTAATTTGAGAACAAGGATTAACGATTTTAGATTTATGATTTTCAAGTACTTCTAAAATCATAAATCAGTGTTCCTTGTTCTTAAATCAAAAGCATCATAAGTTATGGGCAAACTCTATATAGAATCTTCTTTATACCACCCTGCATACATTATATAGCTGTCTGCAATACGATTAACTTGCCCAACCAAAAGGTCTTTATCTATCGTCTTTACTTTTTTAGCAGGAACACCTGCATAAACACTTCCTGATTCAACAACTGTATTTTCAAGAACAAGTGATCCCGCAGCGATAATGGTATTGCTTTCAATAATGGCATTATCCATAATTATAGCTCCCATTCCTATTAATACATTATCCTGAATAGTGCATCCATGAATAACAGCATTATGAGCTAAAGAAACATTATTGCCAATAATTGTCGGCGCTTTTTTGTATGTACAATGTATGATTGCGCCATCTTGCACATTAACTTTATTCCCCATCCGAATAAAATTAACATCGCCGCGTATCACAGCTCCGAACCAAACGGAACATTGATCTCCCATAATAACATCTCCTACAATTACAGCGTTTTCAGCAAGAAAACATTCTTTCCCAAAAGCAGGAGTGCATCCTCTTAAAGGTTTAATAATTGCCATAAATTTTGAATATTTGTTATAAAATTATATTGCAAAGTGTAAATTTTAAAATGCAAAGTGTAAATTTAATTCAATTGCATTTCTTGACATTTTTCATTTTAAATTTTGCAATTTGAATTTTGCATTTCTTTATAAAGTTTGTATAAGTTATTCCTTAACAGGTAATTAATTTAAAATTCCCTGATAATTCAAAGAATAATGAAGCCCTCTGCTTTCTTTCCTTTTTGCAGCCATTTTAATTATCAGATAAGCTATATTAATGAGATTACGCAATTCGCAAATTTTTAAAGTAAGTATAGATTTATCGTAAAGGTCTTCAGTTTCTCTGTAAATAATTTCAAGCCTGTCGAGCGCCCTTTTCAGACGAAGATCAGAACGTACAATTCCTACATAATTGGACATTATTGACTGAAGCTCTTTTAAAGTATGTGTAATCAAAACCATTTCTTCGTTTAGTACAGTGCCTTCTGCATTCCAGTCGGGAATATCATTACAAAGATTTGTAGAGTTTATTTTTGAAACGGAATCAATGCTTGCCCTGTGAGCAAATACAAGCGCTTCCAAAAGAGAATTGGAGGCAAGGCGATTTGCTCCGTGAAGTCCGGTACACGCACATTCTCCTGCAGCATAAAGATTTTTAATGGAAGATCTGCCAAATTCATCTGTTTTAATACCCCCGCAAATGAAATGTGCTGCAGGAATCACAGGTATCATATCTTTTGAAATGTCAATGCCAATACTCAAACATTTAGCGAAAATATTAGGAAAATGGTTAATTAAATCATTTTTATTAATATGTCTGCAATCAAGACATACGTAATCATTTCCGCTTATTTTCATTTCATTGTCTATAGCTCTTGCAACAATATCCCGGGGAGCAAGGGATTTCCTTTTGTCATATTTCTGCATAAACTCTGTACCGTCGATATTTTTTAGAATAGCGCCAAACCCACGAACAGCTTCGCTTATAAGAAATGAAGGTGTTTCATCAGGATTATATAAGGAGGTTGGATGAAATTGAATAAACTCCATATTCTCAACTTGCCCGTTAGCTCTATGAACCATTGCAATACCATCACCTGTGGCAATAGGCGGATTTGTGGTTGTTGAGTAAACATTACCCGAACCACCTGTAGCCATTAATGTAAAACGTGAGATAATAGTATCTATAATGTTTGTTTCCGGATTTAATATATAAGCCCCGAAACAGGTAATATCATTAGTCTCTTTTGTAATAATTTTGCCGAGATGATGCTGTGTAATAATGTCAATAGCAAAATAATTCTCAAGTATCTCAATATTCGGATGATTATGCGCTTGTTCCAGCAAAGCCCTGATTATTTCCTGCCCTGTGCTATCTTTGTGATGAAGTACGCGGGATTCGGAATGCCCGCCTTCTTTGGCAAGATCATATTTTCCGGTATTTGTTTTATCGAAATTAGTTCCCCAATTTATAAGTTCACTAATTCTTTCCGTTGATTCGGTAATTGTAATTTTGACAATATCTTCATTACACAAACCGGCTCCAGCAGTTAGAGTATCCTCAATATGCTTTTGATAAGAATCCGGAGTGTACATAACAGATGCAATGCCTCCCTGAGCGTAATGAGTGTTCGATTCTTCCTCATTAGCTTTTGTAACAACTATTACTTTGCCATAAGGCGCTACTTTCAAAGCGTAAGTAAGTCCTGCAATTCCGGCCCCTATGACTAAAAAATCTACTTTATATCTCATAATTTTCAAAGCAAGACCAAAAGTACATAAATAATATGATAATTATATTTTAGATATTGTTAATATTTTCAGGTTCTAATAATGAAATAACATTTTCAATTACTTCAGGATAATATCTGTATTCAAGTTCATGAATTTTTTCTGCTAAAGTTACTATAGTATCAGTTTTTTCTACTTTGCATGAAGTTTGGAAAATTATTTTACCTTCATCATACTTTTCATTAACATAATGTATAGTTATTCCCGATACTTTTTCTTTTGCTTCAATAACAGCTTTGTGAACATGTTTTCCGTACATCCCTTTTCCTCCAAATTTGGGCAAAAGAGCCGGATGAATATTAACTATTCTATCGGGAAATGAATTTATTAATATTTTTGGTAATTTCAATGTAAACCCTGCAAGTACGATAAACTCTATATTAAATTCTTTAAGTTTTTCCAGTATAATTTGAGAATTTTTAAAATCTTCAGGAGCAAATGAAAAACTTGGGATATTGAGTAATTTTGCTCTTTCCAAAACATAAGAATTCTTATTATTAGAAAGAACTATAGCTATTTTTATAAAAGAATTATTATTGAAATATTCAATTATTTTTTGAGCGTTACTTCCATTACTCGAGGCAAAAATTGCTATATTCATTCACTGAAATTTTCCGTAAAATTAATGAAATGAAGCTCATATTTACTTTTTATGATATTTTAACATATCATATTATTACGTAAATAATTGATTATTAGATTGTTTTAATTATTGCTCGTAAAAGTGTTTTTTATTTTTTGTTTTTCATAATAGATTTTTATTTCTTTGCAATCTGTTTAACCAAAAAATTTATAAAAATGTCAGACATTGCAACAAGAGTAAAAGCTATCATTATTGATAAGTTAGGTGTAGATGAAAAAGAAGTTACACTGGAAGCAAGTTTTACCAACGACCTCGGAGCTGATTCACTTGATACCGTTGAATTAATTATGGAATTCGAAAAAGAATTCAATATTGCTATTCCGGACGATCAGGCAGAAAAGATCGGTACAGTTGGAGAAGCTATTGCTTATATCGAAAACAATAATAAATAAGGCTTAATACCTTTAAAATTATGGATCTGAAACGAGTAGTCGTTACAGGCTTAGGCGCTATTACTCCGTTAGGTAACAATATTCCTGATTTTTGGAATGCTTTACTTAATGGAGTAAGCGGTGAGATCGGAAGAGCGTCGT
>JAAXXA010000098.1 GCA_013334735.1 Bacteroidota bacterium | reverse complement strand
CTCTAATCCGCTCCGCCTTGGCGGAGGAGGAGAAGTGCCTATTGTACTTGGTCTTTAGTTTATAAATATGATATAATACTTTTTTAACTCTAATTATTATTCGCTTTCTTTTTTGTAAGTACAACATTTCGGCAGGCTCACACAAGTTTAAAAGAGCTTATGAAATAGTTACGCTAAGTTTATAAATTTTGTGAAGCCACTTTAACATGCGAGTTTGCTGTTTTGTGTCTTTGTGGTAAAATTAAAATACCTAAAAATTGCAAAGGCTAAAGGAAGCTCTATGAAGTTTTTTAATATATCTATTTACTAATTATAAAAAATGTATTTATTATGAAAAATAAAACTAAAATTTTAATTTTTGTCGCAATTGTTTTTGCAAATATAGTTTCAGCGCAACAAGTTACTTATTCTGTAGCAAAAAAAACAGCTGAAAACTTTTATGCTCACAATTCTTTAAATGAAAATGCAAAAGAAACTATATCTCTTCTATCCTGCCATGTTGAAAATCCTGACACATTATTTTATATTTTCAATATTGGAAAAAACGGTTTTGTAATAATTTCAGGCGATTATTCTGTTACACCTGTATTAGCATACTCAACCGAAGGTAATTTTATTATTGACCAGCAACAACAAGCAATACAGGATTGGCTTCAAAATTATGCCCTGCAAATTAGTTTTGCTAAAAAGGAAAAAATCAAAGTAAAAAATTCTGCTTGGAGAATATATCAAAATGAGAGAATTGAAAAATCCGAAAAAATCACGGCAAAAGGCGTTAATCCACTTTTAACAACAAGATGGGATCAGGGAGCCGGATATAATTATCATTGTCCGGCGTTTTCGTCAGGTCCTGATGGGAAATGTTATGCGGGTTGTGTAGCCACTGCAATGGCTCAGATAATGAAATATTTTAATTATCCAGAACATGGTTACAGCAGTCATTCATATTATCATCCCTACTTCATATATATTTTCGCCAATTTTGACACTACTTATTACAACTGGTCCGCGATGACAAATGTGTTAAATAATACAAGTAAAGAAGCTATTTCTTCATTGATATACCAATGTGGTGTTTCGGTTGATATGAATTATATGCCCACTGGATCAGGCGCAAATTCATCTGATGTGCCACAGGCTTTGAAAAATTATTTTCACTATCGTCCGGATGTAAGTTCTATTTCGAAAGATCTATACTATTATAAAGATTGGAATGAAATTTTGCATGACAATCTGGATCTACATCATCCTGTTTTATACAGTGGCGCTGGTTCAAGCGGAGGGCATGCATGGGTTTGTGATGGATATAGGGATTCGTTGTTTTTTCATTTTAACTGGGGCTGGAGTGGCGCAAATAATGGTTATTTTTTGCTCGACAGTATCAATTCCGGAAACGGTGATTTTACTTCAGGACAGGAAGCTATCGTTAATATTGCTCCCTATTACGCTCCTTATTGCATTGGAAACAGAACATTTACCGAAACTACAAAAAATATTTCTGACGGTAGCGGATATTCAAAGTATTGGAATAGTACTCAATGTGAATGGCTTATTCAACCTGCTGATGCTGATAAAATCATGTTAATTTTTAATGATTTTAAAACGGAAGAGGGAAAAGATTTTGTTAATATTTACGGTGGAAATTCTACTTCCGCTCCCTTATTGGGAACATTTTCCGGACAAGATCTTCCTCCTGTAATTACTGCAAACAACGGCGAAATGTTAATTACGTTTACAAGCGATAGCATTAATCAGGATTTTGGGTGGGATGCTACTTATACCACCACTGGTTCAGGAATTGATGAGAAAAGCATTTCTGATGCAGTTATTGTATATCCAATCCCTGCAAAAAGCGAAATTAATATCGTTATTCCTGCTCAGATATCAGGTTCTGCCATATTAAATATTTATAATTTTACAGGGCAGACCGTACGCTCCGAAAAAGTCAGTTTAGATAATAAAACCGTTATAAATACTGATGTTTCATTATTAAATGCAGGAATATATAATATTGAAATAAATACAACTAAATATTGTATTCATAAAAAGTTTGTGAAACAATAATGAATTATTAACTTTGAGTCCACTCTGAAAAGTAATTTTTTTGAGCGGACTCAATTAAAAAATTAAATAATATGAAAAAAATAATTATTTTTCAATTAATATTTTTTTTATCGATTCCCTTAAGTATATTTTCGCAGATAATTAAAATTATTGACAAGTCCGATCTTCAGCCTGTAAGTAATGCAAGTATAACAAATAAAAGTAAAACATTTATTGCTTATACAGATAACAAAGGGAAGTTAGATGTTTCAACTTTCCCTAAATCAGATTCACTATATATCACTCATATTGCTTTTCAGAATGAGGCATACTCTTTTTCTGAACTTGAAAAAAGTGCATTTGTTATAAAATTAGTTGATAATGCCGTGAAACTTGATGAAGTTGTATTGTCTGCAAATAAGGTTCAACAAGCAAAATCAAACATCCCCAATAAAGTTGAAATTATTACTTCAAAACAAATTTCATTCGGCAACCCTCAAACATCAGCGGATATGCTTGCAAATACAGGGAGTATTTACGTACAACAAAGTCAGATGGGCGGTGGAAGTCCGATTCTAAGGGGTCTTGAAGCTAACAGAGTACTTCTTGTTATTGATGGAGTGAGGATGAACAATGCAATATACAGGAGTGAGCACCTTCAGAATATAATAACTATTGACCCTAATATTATTGATAAAACAGAAGTCCTTTTTGGACCTGGATCAGTAATATATGGTAGCGATGCGCTTGGAGGTGTAATTCATATTTACACAAAAAATCCTTCGTTATCAAATAACGATAGACTCTATTTCAGAGGTAGTCTCTTTTCAAGATATTCATCTGCAAATTCAGAGAAATCGGGTGGTGTTACTCTTAATTTTGGTAAAAAGAAATGGGGATCTTTAACTTCATTTGCATATAAAGAACTTGATGATCTGAGAGAAGGCGGCAATCGTAATCCATTTTATGGCGACTGGGGCAAGTGTTTATATTATACCGAAAGGATTAATGGTAAAGACAGCGTGATGCAAAACAGCAAACCTAATCTGCAAAAAAATACCGGCTATTCTCAATATGACATATTGCAAAAAGTTTTGTTTGCTCCCAACGCCCAAAGTACATATATTCTAAATCTTCAATTTTCAAATTCAAGTGATATCCCCAGATACGACAGGCTTACACAAAAAGAGGGATCTTCCGATAAATTCAAATATGCGGAATGGTATTATGGACCGCAAACACGAGGTCTTGCATCAATTAAAGCTTCTTATAAAAAAGATAAAGGTTTTTTTAATACCGCTGATATTACCGGAGCCTATCAATATATTTCGGAAGACAGGGTTCAGCGTAAATTCGGAAAAAACAGCAGGGAGCATCGCGAAGAAACTGTTAATGTTGCCTCTTTGAATGTTGACCTAAGTAAAAAAATTACTGAAAAAAATGAACTTTTTTACGGGGCAGAAGCATTTTATAATCATGTAGCATCTGTTGCTTATTCTGAAAATATTTTGAATGGTAAAATGTTATATAACATTTCATCAAGGTACCCTGATAACGGAAGTAATATGATTACTACAGCAGCATTTCTTGCGCATAACTGGAAGCTAAGAAATAATCTGTTTTTTTCGCAGGGTTTAAGGTATAGCTCAATCACTCTTAGATCTGAATATACTGATACCATGATGGCTATAATGAAATTTCCTTTTGATAAAAAAATCAAACAGCAAAATGGAGCTTTAAACGGAAGTATCGGACTAACATGGAATCCGGGCTTTGGGTGGAACATATCTTTATGCGGAACTTCCGGTTTCAGAACTCCCAATGTAGATGATCTTACTAAAGTAAATGACTCGAAAAGCACTGATAAATTAATTATTGTTCCTAATCCTGATCTTAAACCAGAATATGCTTATAACGGGGAGCTTACTGTTGGAAAGGTATTCCAAAAAAGTATTCTTGTTGAAGGAACTGTGTTTTATACTTTACTTAAAGATGCCATTGGTACAAAACCATTTCAATTCAACGGACAGGATTCCATTTTTTACGATGGAACTTTATGCGAAGTAAGGGCAAATATTAATTATGGAGAAGCAGAAATATATGGTGTTCAGGCTGACCTGAAAGCGCAGGTAACCCCTGCATTTTCAATAAACAGCAATATTACATACACTTATGGAAGATTGAAAAAAAGTGATGTTCCTTTCAGTAATATTCCTCCTGTATTTGGACTGACGTCTTTCAAACTTGCAATAAATAAATTTAAAAGTGAATTTTATATCAGATATTCCGGATGGAAAAACTCAGATGATTATAGTACAATAGGTGATGATAATATCGGGCATGCTACTATTTACGGTTTACCCGCATGGTTTACTTTAAATTTAAAAACAGGATATCAGATAAACAGATTTGTTAATATACAGGCGGGTCTTGAAAATATTCTTGATATTCATTACAGGATGTTTGCTTCAGGAATTAGCGCTCCGGGACGAAATCTTGTTTTAACACTAAGAGGAAATTTATAAAAAGAGTATTTAATTATTTTTATTTACTTTTGTGAAAAAGTGAAAATTATAGATTTCTTTCGGTTTTTTATCGACATGGCATAAGCTCAGCTTGGTATAAGATTTTATTTAAAATTTTTCAAAAGATTTATTTTATGTTTTACTTAAATTATATTTATTATGAAATCAAAAACTTTATTAATGGTTATTTTAGTTTTCGTAGGAATTCAATCTAACATTTTCTCGCAAACAATTACAATACTTGACAAAACAACACGACAAAACATTTCAGGTGTTACTATTTTCTCCAATAAGCCTAAAGCTACGGTTACTACAAATATAAAAGGACAAGTAGATATCTCTGCCTTCAAAGGAGCAGATAGTATTTATTTCAGGTTTATCAGCTATAAAACAGAAGTATTAAGCTATTCACAACTTGAATCTTTACAATTTAAAATTGAATTGTCGCAAACAAATATTTCTTTGAATGAAATTATTGTTTCAGCAAATCGTTGGGAAGAGAACCAAATAGAAATTCCTTATCGTGTTGAAAAAATTGATGCGAAGGAGCTTTCATTTAGGAATACGCAGACATCGGCAGATTTGCTTGGTTCAAGCGGTTACGCTTATATACAAAAAAGTCAGTTGGCGGGAGGTTCTCCCAGTCTAAGGGGCTTTGCCACCAACCGTGTGATGTTGGTTGTGGATGGCGTACGCATGAACAATGCTATTTTTCGTACCGGAAATCTTCAAAATTCTATTTCTATTGATGCTGCTTCTATTGAAAGCACCGAAATACTTTTTGGTCCCGGGGCAGTTATGTACGGAAGTGATGCAATAGGAGGGGTGATGGATTTTCATACTTTAAAGCCAAAGTTTTCAGGAGATGCTGATAAAACAATCTTTACCGGTAATGTTTTTGGTCGTATTTCATCTGCAAATAAAGAAAAAACAGGTCATTTTGATCTCAATATAGGTTCAAAAGAATGGGCATTTTTAACAAGTTATACTTCTTCAAATTATAATGATTTGCGGGCAGGCTCTGATGGAAATTCATATTATTTACGCCCTACTTATGTGGAAACTTTTGGTAAAAAAGATTTTATGATGGATAATAATGATCTCTCTTTACAAATTGGTTCGGGTTACAAACAGAATAATTTTATTCAAAAAATAAGTTATAAATCCGATGAATCATGGGATCTTGATTATGGATTTTATTATTCCGAAACATCAAATGCCCCGCGTTATGACAGATTATGTTTGGATGCAAACAATAATGGAGTACTTGATTATGCTGAATGGTATTATGGTCCGCAAAAATGGATGATGAACCGCGTAGGTTTTACACATTCAAAATCAAATAAATTTTATGATCAGTTACATTTAGTTGCCGCTTCACAGAATTACCAAGAAAGCAGGCACGACAGAAAGTTTAACAATAAAAAACTTCGCAACCAGAAAGAAAATGTTGATGCTTCATCTTTAAATCTTGACCTTGATAAAAAAATCGGAGAAAAATCTACACTATTTTATGGGGCAGAAGTTGTTCATAATTTGGTAAGCTCTATTGCTTATAAAGAAAATATTGATACAGAAGTTCAAGAGCCAACCACCACCCGTTATCCTAATGGTTCAACATGGCAGTCTTACGGAGCTTATGCAAATTTGAAATACAAATTTAAACCTAAATTTATTCTGAATGCAGGTTTACGTTATAGTTATTACATAATTAAAGCTGACTTTGACACAACTTTATTCCCGTTCCCGTTTACTCATGCTGAAAACAAAAATGGAGCTTTAAACGGTAGCTTAGGATTAGTGTTTAGCCCTGACAAAACATTGCAAATGTACGCCAATTTCTCTACAGGTTTCCGCGCACCGAATATTGACGATATCGGTAAAGTATTTGAATCGGTACCCGGTTCGGTAGTTGTTCCTAATACTAATCTAAAGCCTGAATATGCTTATAACGGAGAAATTGGAATGGCTAAAACTATTAATGATTTTCTGAAAATAGATTTTGCTGCATATTATACGCTGCTTGATAATGCGCTTGCCCGCAGAAATTTTCAATATAACGGGAAGGATAGCATTAATTATGATGGAAAAATGAGTCAGGTGCAGGCTATACAAAATATTTCACAAGCTTATGTGTGTGGTGTTCAGGCAGGCGTTAATATTAACTTCGGAAAAGGAATTGGTTTGAAATCTACTATTTGTTACCAGTATGGTAAAGAAGAAAGCATAGATAGCGCTAAATATTATCCTACATCACATGTGCCTCCAATGTTTGGCATCACTCATTTAACCTACGAACGTAAAAAACTTAAATTCGATTTTTATGTAGTGTATAATAGTAAAATGGATTATGAAGATTTAGCTCTGTCTGAGCGCCAGGATGATGCGCCTTATGCAAAAGATGCAAACGGGCTTCCTTTTGTTCCTGCATGGAGCACACTCAATTTTAAAGCAGCATTTTACATTAATAAAAATATAGCATTGAATGCAGGAGTTGAAAATATAACAGACAAACTTTATCGCCCTTTTGAATCGGGAATAAGCGCTCCGGGACGAAATTTTATTGTTGCATTAAAAGGTAGTTTTTAAGTTTAAAATAAAAAATCTCTCGCATTAAATTATCCTTTGCGAAAAAAAAATTGGTACAAGCTGCAAGCTGTAAGCTGCAAGCTACAAGCCTCAAGCCGCTAGCCACAAGCTACACTCTGCGAGTTTGTGGTTAACGATTTTTTTCGGAAAAAAGTATAATGGTTCCACTTATTAAGTATAATTGAGTGAGAGATTTTTTTTTCATTAAAAAATAATTGTATGTTTGCTTAATAAACTTATAAATTATGAACGGAGCGCATCTTCATCTTATCTTATGCCATATTCCTATAATAGGCGCAGGCTTTACAATATTGTTGCTATTATTTGCCTTTGCACAAAAAAGTAAGGAACTTAAGCGAACATCTCTTTGGTTTGCAGTAATAACAGGCGCTGCTGCTTTAGTTGTATATCTTACAGGTGATAGTGCAGAAGAAGTTGCAAAGCTTATTCCCGGTATTACCGAAACAATTATTGAACCTCACGAAGAATACGCGTTATTTTATTTTATTTCTTTACTTTTAATAGGATGTATAGCTCTCGCGGGGCTTTTTCTTTCTCGCGCATCTTCCTCGGCGCTTCATAAATTTGCTGTTTTAGTATTTGTTTTAAATTTACTTGCAACCATATTAGCTGTTAAAACAGGATATACAGGAGGGAAAATCAGACATACTGAAATTGAAAATACAACGACTGTTAAATGATAGTACATGATTCGGTTAAATAAATAGTTTTTAAATACCTTATTAATTCTTAAAAATATAATGAAAAATAATCTGATTAAAATTTTATGCTTTGCCTTTGTGATGTTGATTACAGCAAAAATTCAAGCGCAATATTCTACTGTTGATTCATTAAATACAACTTATTTAAACTGGTATAATTTAGACTCTAAAATTGATAAAATTCAAGGTGCTTCTGTTGATCGCGCATATAATGAATTATTGAAAAATAAAACTCCAAAGAAAAAAATAATTGTTGCTGTAATTGACGGAGGCGTTGATACCGCTCATGCTGACCTGAAAGGCAAAATATGGCTTAACAAAGATGAGATTCCTAATAACGGCATTGATGATGATAACAATGGTTATATTGATGATATGCACGGTTGGAATTTTATTGGGAATACAAATGGAAAAAATATTTTAAACGATAATTATGAATATATAAGAATATTGAAAAAGGGTAATGAATTATATAAAAATGTAAAATCAATAAATGATGTTTCTGCATTACAGCAAAATGATTATAAAACGTACCTGCTCTGCAAAG
>JAAXXA010000635.1 GCA_013334735.1 Bacteroidota bacterium | reverse complement strand
AATAATTTCAGAATTATCAAATACACTTTGATTGAGGAAGTTTGCTGTAAAATGTACAACCAATGCAAACAAGGGTGCGAAAATAATTATTTTGAATATAACAATAAAAGCATTTTTTTTTAATTTGAATAGGCGAATTGTGCTTTTGAAGTCAAAAATAAAAAATGTTAAAACGATGATTGCAAAAAAAGAATCGAAAATCAATAATGAGGTATAATTGTTACCAAAAGTGGTAAAATTTAGAATAAAAATATATGCTAAAATAGTAAAAAAGAATATCGAAATTTTTTTAACAGGAATATTATAATCGATGTTATTGTCAATACTAAGTTTTTGTCCACAATTACTACAGTATGTGGCTAAATGGATATTATTATATTTACATTTTGAACAGATCAATTTTCAAGGTTTAAGTCTTTAGCATTTTTAATTGACTCTAATTCTGTTTCAATTTTTTTAGAATCTTTAACTCCTTTGTATCCATATATAAAACCAGATATAATAATCGCTTTCCAAAATAATGACTGATATATTGTGTTTGGATCTGCAATAGCATTAATTACAATGAAAACGATATAAACAAAAAAACCTGATAATATTGCGGGAAAAGGTTGTTTTCTGCTCCAGAGACCTAATAAAAAATATATCCCTCCACTAATAATGCAAGCTATCAATATTTGAATGTTTACATTTATTATAAGTCCTAATAGAATTCCTAAAACAAAATTCATTCCTGCTAAAATGTACAAAATATTCCTTGCTTTATTGATCGCCTTCTTTTGGTCAACAAGTAACTTTTGTTTGTTATTTATATTCCATATAAAATTTTTCATCTCAGCTTGCGATCCCTTTTGAGGAAAGCTACAATTTGGACAAAAATTGTCATTTTCTTTAAGTCCTGTAGTTTTGCAATAATAACATGTTGTCAAATCATTAATGTTAATTTGAGTTCTTTGTCTGATTCTTTCTTTTTCACGTTGTCCTGATGTTATTGCCACTTGATTGATTTTTTAAATTGTAAAATAATAAATAATTGTAATAGTTCTTTAGCTAAAATTTGTTAGATATATCGTTTTATTTAGTTCACAGTCTTTGCCAACTGCCAACTGCCAACTGCTGACTGCTGATTGTCAACCCCCAACTCCCATTCCTTAATACCCCAATATTTTCAGCATCGACTTGTAACTCTGTTCTTTAGCAAAAAGTTTAGTCGTCATTTCGTTATTTTCGTCAAAGTCAATAATAATGTGTTTAGGTGCGGGAATCAGGCAATGTTGAATTCCTCCGTAGCCTCCTAAAGATTCCTGATATGCGCCGGTATGGAATAAACCGATGTATTGAGTATCGTTTTCTTTAAGCTTGGGAAGGAAAACAGCATTCTGATGCGATTCTGCATTATAATAATCATGGCTGTCGCAGGTAAGTCCTCCTAAGTTAACTCTCTCGTATTCAAAATCCCAGTTGTTTATAGGTAGTAGTATAAATCGTTGGTTGATTGCCCATGTGTCAGGTAAAGTAGTCATAAAGGAACTGTCAATCATATTCCATAACTCACGGTCGTTTTGTTGTTTTTGGTCGATGATGGAGTAAAGAACTGCTCCGCTTTCGCCAACTGTATATGATCCGAATTCAGTAAATATGTTAGGTTCAACACAAACATTACGTTCGCAAACATTCTTTATTTGTGATACTATTTCTTCCGCCATATACTCATAGTCGTAATCAAATGTAAGCGAACTTTTAATTGGGAAGCCTCCTCCTATGTTAATTGAGTCAAGTTCAGGGCATACTTTTTTAAGTTCACAGTATAGATTCACGCACTTCGAAAGTTCATTCCAATAGTAAGCGGTATCTCTTATACCTGTGTTAATAAAGAAATGAAGCATTTTTAGCTCAAATTTGGAGTTTCCTTTTATATTATCTTCATAATAAGGTATCACATCATTATATCTTATCCCAAGCCGCGAAGTATAAAAATCAAATTTTGGTTCTTCCTCGGTTGCTATCCTTATACCCAGCTTGCATTTTTTATTGAGACTTTTATATTTGTCAAGTTCAAATTTATTGTCAAGAATAGGAATGGTGTTTTCAAAGCCAAGATTGATCAGATTGGCTATATTTTCGATATACTGAGGGCGTTTAAAGCCGTTGCAAATAATGAATTTGTCTTTATTTATTTTTCCTGTTTTGTATAATTCCTCAAGTAAATGAATGTCGAAGGCAGATGATGTTTCAATGTGTACATCATTTTTTATCACTTCCTCCATTATAAATGAAAAATGCGAGCTTTTTGTACAATAACAATAATTGTAATCGGCATTGTAATCTGCCTTGGCAATTGCTACATTGAAAAGCTTTCTTGCCTTCTGAATCTGAGCGCTTATCTTAGGCAAGTATGTAATTTTAAGA
>JAAXXA010000097.1 GCA_013334735.1 Bacteroidota bacterium | reverse complement strand
AAATTGTAACAAAGTTACTTATATTGGGAATAAATTTCCCGTTGAAATAACTATAAAAGCGAATAAATGCAAGGGTAAAAGTTCAAAACTTACAATTACCAAAGGAAACGAAGTTGTTTTTTCGAAAGTTATTGATTTTAATACAGCTTTGTCATCACAAACCGTTCTGACCGAAATTGAAGCAAAACAAGCCGGAATACAACGATATCATGTTAATTTAGATCCTATTCCCGAAGAAATTACACAAGTAAATAATGCATCTGATTTTTTTGTAGAAGTATTGGATCAGCGACGTAAAATATTGATACTAGCCAACTCCCCACATCCTGATGTGGCAGCAATAAAGGAATCTTTAGAGAATAACGATAATTACGAAGTTGAATCGGCTCTTGTTGAAAATTTTTCAAAGACCGTTTTAGGTTATAACCTCGTTATTCTTCATCAACTTCCGTCAGAAAGCAACAACATATCTAAAGTTACTGAATCGCTTAATAAATCAGGTACTCCTGTAATGTACATTCTGGGAACACAAAGTAATTTTGCCGCTTTTAACGAACTTAAAACAGGTTTGAATATTATTTCAAATAATAAAACTTCACCTAATGAATCCTTGCCGATATTAAATAATGATTTTGCTTTATTTACGATAAATGAAGACGTTAAAAACTTTTCTTATGATATTCCCCCTTTGTACTCTCCTTATGGGACATATAAAACTGCAAATTCGTCAAACATACTTTTTTACCAGAAAATAGGCTCTGTTGCTACAAAACAACCACTGATTATGTTCAATCAACAGAATAATATTAAATCGTGCGTTATTGCAGGTGAAGGTATCTGGAAATGGAAGTTAGCCGATTACAAACAAAACAAGAATCACGACATTTTTAACGGCATTTTGAGTAAATTTGTTCAATACCTCGCCATTACCGAAGATAAGGGCTTTTTCAGAATTATTTGCAATAACAATTTCTACGAAAACGAAAATGTAGAAATGTATGCCGAACTTTACAACGAAAGCTATGAACTGATCAACGATCCCGAAATAAACCTTGACATTTACGATAAAGAAAACAAAAAATACCAGTTTGTTTTTGGAAAAACGCTTAATTCGTATCAGTTAAATGCAGGAATGTTCCCTGTTGGCGAATATCGTTATGAAGCAAAGGTAAAATCAGGTGATAAACTTTATACTAAAACAGGCGCTTTTAATGTACTTGCATTAAATGTAGAATTGGTAAATACTACAGCCGATCACAAAATATTATACAATATTTCCCGTAAACATCAGGGTAAATTATATTATCCAACTCAGCTTGACGAACTTCTTAAATCTATTAAAAGCAGGGAAGATATTAAAGTTGTATCCTATACTCAAAAACGTTTAAACGAAATGATTAATCTTTTCTGGGTATTTATAATTATCATGCTTCTGCTGACTACTGAATGGGGTATTCGTAAATGGAGCGGAAATTATTAAACAGTGTTTGCTCGAAAAGTCCATTTTTATCGTTACGCTTGCGAAAAAAATCGTCATTTATGCAAATAAACTCCGCTTTTTTATCGCTGCGCAAGCCTCGAAATTGAACTTTTCGCATCAAACACTAGTTTCCATTTAATTACTAAATATGACTTCTAAACATAATTTATATACGAACCAGGATAAATTTGAATGTTTTGAATTGCCACGACCTTCAGGTCGTGGATAATTAAAATGAACTCAAACGAGGACTTTAGTCCTGAATTGAATATCTGTGAATAATAGAAGATAAGCGAGTTTTTTGAAATGAAAAATATTATATAAATTTGTAATAATAAATAATAAGAATGACACTGCTTTTCAAATTATTACTTTTGGAAGATGTTAGCACAGGTGAGCTTTTGCTCGTTTTGCTTGGTGTCTTTTTATTATTTGGACCCAGCAAGATACCCGAAATTGCCAAAGGGCTTGCAAAAGGAATAAATGATCTGAAAAAAGCCACTCAGGATATAAGAGATGAAGTTTCTGAAAATATCGACCCTATTAAAAAAGAAATTCAAAATAGTGTTGATACTTTGAAAAACAGTTTAAATTCAGATGAAATTGATCCCCAAAAACAAAATTTAAAACCCGAAGATAAAAAGAAAGATTTTAGCGGTTGATGTTAAGTTGCATAGAAAATACGTTGGCAGTTGGCAGTCGGCAGTTGGCAGTCGAGATTGGCGACTTAAAAATGCAAAAATTTATTCCTTTTGTATTAGTACACGCAATATTATCAGCCTTTTTGTTAAAAAATAAAAAGTTCTTAATGAAATTATTTTTTTTCATTAAGATTTTTTCATTATTTTAGCAGCCTTTATGTGAACACATTTAATTTAAAAAATATATGAAAATATACAGAATAGCCTTTGCTGCTTTGATGGTTTTTAGTTTACTTTTTTCAAAATCTTTTGCTCAGAAAAATTTCGCAAAAGATGCTGACGATGCTTATAAATTTTATCAATATTACGAAGCTATTGATTTGTATAAGAAAGCTTATGCTAAAGTAAAAAAGGATAAAGCCGAAAAAGCGCGTATTGTTTTTCAAATTGCAGAATGTTACAGGATGACAAATGATACAAAGCAAGCAGAAGTATGGTATAAAAAAGCTGTTAGCGCAAAATATTCAGATAAAATTGCTGTTTTGGATTATGCTGATATGCTTAAAATTAACGAGAAATACGAAGATGCCATTGTTCAGTATAATGCTTACGCAACGCTTGTTCCATCAGATCCCCGCGGAGCTAAAGGCGCTGAATCATGTACTTTATCGCAGCAATGGAAAGATAACCCCTCAAGATATGAAGTAGAAAACATGAAAGCGTTAAATACCAAGGAAATGGATTTTTCTCCTGCTTACGCTGATAAAAAATTCAAATCGCTTATTTTTACATCTTCACGCGAAGGTTCAACAGGTTCGGATTATGATGCTTGGACAGGTCAGAGTTTTACTGACTTATGGCTCATTGCTCAGGATAAAAAAGGTTCATGGAGCACTCCTGTTTCTATTGGTGAAAATATAAACACAAAGTTTAATGAAGGAGCTTCATGCCTTAACGCAAAAATGAATGAATTGTATTTTACCCGTTGCGGATTTGAAAAAAAGAAACAATTAGGCTGTCAGTTATTTGTGGCAAAAAAGAAAAATACTTCATGGGATGTTCCTGACTCATTGAAACTTGCGCCGGATAGTTGTTCTGTTGGACAACCTTCTTTATCGGAAGATGAATTAACATTATATTTCGCTTCTGATATGCAGGGTGGTTATGGCGGAAAAGATATCTGGATGGCAAAACGCACTAAAAAGAATAAAGAATGGGACAAACCGGTAAATTTAGGGTCTAATATTAATACCGAAAAGGATGAAATGTATCCTTTTATCCGTGAAGAGGGTATTTTATATTTTTCGTCAAATGGATATTCAGGAATGGGCGGATTGGATATATATAAATCGGAAAAAACTGATGATAAATGGGGAACTCCTGTAAATATGAAATATCCTATTAACTCTCCCGGTGATGATTTTGCAATTATTTTTGAAAATAAATTGGAAAAAGGTTATTTTTCGTCAAACAGAAAAGGCGGTAAGGGCAGCGATGATATTTATTCATTTATACAGCCACCTTTAGTATTTACCTTGCAGGGTAAAATATGTAACGATAGTACAAAAGCCATGATTAAAGGCGCTCTTGTAAAACTTATCGGTTCCGATGGAACAATGGTTGAATATACCTCAGATGCAACAGGTTTATACCAGTTTGATAAAACTAAATTTTTACCAAATACATCTTATGAAATTCAAGTTTCAAAATCAAACTACTTTGGCAAAAAAGGTAAAGAAAGTACCGTGGGTTTAGAAAGAAGTAAAGATTTCGTTCATGATCTTTGCATCACTCCTATTCCTGCTATTCCTATTGTTTTACCGGAAATTCTGTATGATTTTAACAAATGGGATTTACTATCTCAATATCAGGATTCTTTAAATGGTCTTATTCAGATTATGACCGACAATCCAACTATTGTTGTTGAACTTGGTTCTCATACCGATGCCCGTGGTTCTCTGGAATATAATGATTCTCTTTCATATAAACGCGCAAAATCTGTTGTTGATTACATTATAACAAAAGGCATTGCCGGCGACAGAATTGAAGCTAAAGGATATAGCAAAAGAGTGCCTCGTACACTTACAAAAGATTTGACACGTGATGGTTTTGTTTTCCCTAAAGGTACAACATTAACAGAAGAATATATAAATGCTTTAAAAGGTAATGATAAAAAGTTTGAAGCTGCGCATCAACTTAACAGACGTACCGAATTTAGAGTATTGAGAGACAATTATGTTCCTCACGCCGACACAACTACAAATATTGTTGCTCCAAAAATTGAAGTAAAAACTGATGAAGAATCTATTAATAAAGAAGAAAAAATGCAACAACAGCCTGATAATAATATATTCACACCTGATAACAATGTGAAATCAGACGAAAAAACTCCTGCTGAACTTAAACAAGATAGTTTAGATAACGCTAAAAAAGTTGTTAAACCAATACCAACACCAAAACCTAAAACTAATATAAAAACAACTCCTAAAAACACAAAAAAACCGGTTACTAAGAAAAAGTAGCTTGGTTTAAATATATTAAAAGCGTCCCTTATTAATTAAGGGGTGCTTTTTTTATTTCCGCAAGCATGATTGATAAATTAAAATACAATATTAGGGGAGTTTCCGCCTCAAAAGAAGATGTACGAGAAGCAATTAAAAATCTGGATAAAGGTTTATTTCCAAATTCTTTTTGCAAGATAATGCCTGATTTTATTGGAGATGACGAACAATATTGCATAGTTATGCATTCCGATGGCGTAGGTACAAAATCTGCATTAGCTTATCTTTATTGGAAAGAAACCTCCGACGTATCAGTATGGCGAAGTATAGCTCAGGATGCAGTTGTAATGAATTTGGATGATTTATTGTGCGTTGGCGCCGTCGAAAATATTATTTTATCGTCAACGATTGGAAGAAACAAACATTTAATAACCGGGGAAGTTATTTCAGAGATAATTTCAGGGACCGAAGAGTTTCTCGAAAAAATGAGAAATTTAGATGTGAATATTTTTTTAAGCGGAGGTGAAACAGCCGATTTAGGAGATATTGTAAGGACAATTATTGTAGATTCTACAGTTGTTTGCAGAATGAAACGTTCGGATGTGATTACCTGTGATAATATTGCGCATGGCGATGTGATTGTCGGGCTTGCCTCTTTTGGGAAAGCTTCGTATGAAGATTATTATAACGGGGGTATAGGCAGTAATGGATTAACTTCTGCCAGACATGATGTATTTTCAAAATTGTATGCAAAAAAATACCCTGAAAGCTACGATAATTCAATACCATCAGACCTTGTCTATTGCGGTAGCAAACGAATGACAGATGTGGAAGGAGAAACTAATACAAATATTGGGAAATTGCTTTTATCGCCATCCAGAACATATTCGCCTGTAATTAAAAAAGTATTGGGTAAATATAAAAATGATATTCATGGAATTATTCACTGTACTGGTGGCGGTCAAACAAAAGCATTGAATTTTGTAAAGAATATTCATATTATTAAAGACAAGATGTTTCCCGTTCCTCCCGTATTCCGGTTAATACAATCAGAATCGAACACGGATTGGAATGAAATGTATAAAGTTTTTAATATGGGGCACCTTATGGAGCTTTATGTCCCTGAAAATATTGCAGAAGGAATAATAAGTATTTCTAAAGAATTTGATGTGGACGCAAAAATTATAGGTCATTGTGAAAAAAATGAAGAAAATAAGCTTACGATTGTTAGTAAGTTTGGGGAATTTGAATATTTTTAAGGCATAAGGGACAAGTTGACAAGGCATAAGGTACAAGAAATAAGGGACAAGTTAACAAGGGACAAGGCATAAGGCACAAGGGATAAGGGATACTGAAATTTTAAAATGATTAATGATTAATATATAATCTAAAAACACATAAAGATGTTAGCAAAATTAGAAGCAATATTTAAACGCTGGGAGGAAATAGGGGTACAAATAACTAATCCCGAAGCGATGTCGGACATGAAGCGATATATAAGAATGAGTAAGGATTACAAAGAACTCCAACCTGTAGTTGATGCTTACAGGATTTACAAACTTGTAATTGAAAATATCGCATCTACTAAAGAATTACTTGCAAAAGAAAAGGATGATGAATTTCGGGAAATGGCAAAAATAGAACTTGATGATCTTATTTCTAAGAAAAATACAATGGAAGAAGATATTCGTATTATGCTTATACCGGCAGATCCGGAGGATGGCAAAAATTCGATAGTTGAAATACGCGCAGGTACTGGAGGTGATGAAGCAAGCATATTTGCAGGCGATCTTTACAGAATGTACACCCGTTATTGCGAAAACCGCAAATGGAAAGTAGATTTGATTGATTTTACGGAAGGAACAGTAGGAGGTTATAAGGAAGTTATTATTAACGTAAGTGGCGACAATGTATATGGTCAGTTAAAATATGAATCGGGAGTTCACCGCGTTCAGAGGGTACCTCAAACAGAAACACAAGGTAGAGTACATACTTCAGCAGCATCGGTTGTGATATTGCCCGAAGCCGATGAATTTGACGTTGATCTAAAGCAATCAGATATTCGTAAAGATACTTTTTGCTCTTCCGGACCTGGCGGACAATCAGTAAATACAACATATTCAGCTATCAGATTAACTCACATTCCAACAGGGATAGTGGTTTCGTGCCAGGATGAAAAATCGCAGATAAAAAATCTTGATAAAGCAATGAGAGTATTACGTTCGCGCCTTTACGAAATGGAACATCAGAAATATTTGGACGAAATTGCAATGAAACGTAAAACAATGGTATCAACAGGCGATCGCTCTGCAAAAATACGTACATATAATTATCCACAAAGCAGAGTAACAGATCATCGTATTGGAGTATCTACATATAACCTACCTGCATTCATGGATGGCGGAATTCAGGAAATGATCGATGCTCTTCAATTAGCCGAAAATGCTGAACGACTAAAAGCCGCGGGGGAAGAGGCGGAGTAACTTCTAAGAAATAAAATATACAAATCGGCAATTTTCAATCTGCAGTTGGCAATATTTGTTGATTGTTGTTGCTTACTTCTAACTTATATTATGCGACATATTATCCTACGCATAGTATCTTTCAGAACCAATTTTTCCTTCTGAATAGCAATGCTATAAATATTGACATCAGAAATGAAATAAATAAAACAATCCAAAATCCCATGGGTGTGTTTTGAAATGTATTAGGAACGTTCATGCCATATAAACTGGCTATAAGGGTTGGAATCATTAAAATTATTGAAATGGATGTCAGTCGTTTCATTATAATATTAAGATTGTTGGAAATTACTGAAGCATAAGCATCCATCATACCACTTAAAATATCACTTGAAATAACAGTAGTTTCCTGTGCCTGTCTTAATTCAATCTCAACATCTTCAAGTAATTCAGGATCATAATTATCTTTCTGATTTTTTATATTTCTTATCCTGTGAAATAATATATCATTGCCTTTTAAGGAAGTAATATAAAAAACTAAGCATTTTTCAATTAAAAATAAAGTTTGAAGCTCTTCATTTTTAATTGACCTTTCAAGGTTACTTTCTGCTAATTTTATTTTCCGGTTTATTTGTTTTAAATATTTCAGAAACCAAACACTTGAAGATAAGAGTAGTTTTAATACTAAATCGAAATGATTCTGTATCGTAATTTTTTTACGTTGAGTATATATAACAAAATCCGGAAGAAGCTCGACCTTATGAAAGCAGATCGAAACAAAAATATCACCTTTAAAAACCAATCCTAAAGGAGCAGTATTAAATGGCAATTTAGGGTCATTACTTTTGTAAGGAACTCTTAAAATAATAAGATACCATCCATTCTCTATTTCAATACGAGGACGCTCGTCAATATCCTCAATATCTTCATAAAAAGCTCTGGGAATTTGTAAATCGTCAAGTAAAAAGGTTTCATCTGATTTTGTGGGAGTAATTACACTTATCCAACAACATTCTTCACGATTTTCTGTTTGGATTAATCCATTGTTGTTCTTATAAAATAATATCATAACGCTAGCCTCTATTTTTAACGAATAGAGGAGCATTTATACTGAGCGAATAAGTTTGTTTCTTTTTGCAAACTTGTTCAGTCGAAGTATAACCTCTATTCTAATTTAACACGCCGAATAAGGATCGTCCATTTTGGAGTAAATTTTAAATTTTTACAAAAGTATAAATTTTATTATATATGAAAATAGTTGGTAAAAACCAACTATTATAATTGTTTAGTATTTTATTCTTGTTAAATTTAATTTGTATATTTTGTATCCATAGCCATTACAATAGTTTCATGAGCTTTTCTAGATTCTTCTAATTGTTTCTTTA
>JAAXXA010000634.1 GCA_013334735.1 Bacteroidota bacterium | reverse complement strand
CTTATATGCATCTAAATATATTTTTTTAATATTTATATTGTTATATGTTGTATCAATCATTTTTGCAATATCTTCAGCCTGATTTATATGCAGATTATTGTCTTCGTCATCGGCGATAAAACATCCAATATTCCTCCAGTTACCTGATATTTTATTACTATAAGTTGTGCATCCGTTAGAATCATTATATATACTAAGTTTTTTTATATAGTTTTCAATTTTATCAACTATTGCTTTTGCTTCAGCATTTGTTTTTGCAGGTAATCTTCCAATACCCACCTCAAGTTTACCATTTGAATAATATCCTCCGATAGAATCAACTATTCCGTAAAAATCATCGGTTAAAAATGATAAGGTTGGCAAGAGCGAATTTAATGATTCATAAGTTGGAACAAAATTAGTGTTTCCCGGAATTCGATTTTTATAGTCATAAGAACCATCTCCAAATAATAAAAGATATTTGGGAATATTACCAGATATTTTTGTTCTTTCATATAACATTCTGACAAAATTTCTGATAGCAGAAACATCTTGTGAACCTGATGAAAATTCATTGTAAATTTTTTCAGGAGTAGTAACAATAATATTAAAATTGTCGTAAGTGGAATGTATTTGAGCTAATCTGTTTGCCTGAGTTATAAAATCAGGATATGTAATAATTATCATATCTGCCTGCTCTATAGAATGAAGGTTTTGATTCGCAACTTTTCCTTTAAATGATGGAGTATAATAAAAAGTTCCGTCAAATGCCTGAAACTGTTTTAAAGAACTAAGCGGAATTTTAAAATTCAATTCTGCGCCATTTATTATGTATGCCTGTTCTTTAATATTAAACGGATCGGTAATTTCCCATATTTTTATAGAATTATTTGGATTACTAATTTTAAATTCGGCGATATTTCCTGTTCCGATAGATTCTGTATTCCTGAAGCCCATTTGCTTACCTGAAAAATTCAGATTTCTCATTACATTAATGTCAATGTAATTTAGCCATCCTAAGGAACCTGATGTTTTTTCGTTAATATTAAGAATTAGATCGCTTGCTGTAGGGAAAAAACTCATAGTATCAATAGAAAATCTAGCGTAATCTGAAGTATATTGCTCTGATATTGGATTAACATCAATGTTAAATGAATTTCCATTGGCATTAATTTCAAATTTAGTAGTGATAACATTTCTGGCTGCAATATTTGTTATTATTTTAACTTCCGAATAAATATTAATATCGGGAAAAGAAAAAAAGAAATTATGTGAACTCTCACCTTCAAAATGTTCGCCATACCATTCTTTACCTGAAGCAAGTAAATTTAGTGAATCTTTTTCATGAAAAAGATAATCGTTGAATTTAGTAACAACATTTGTAGCGCTTAAATTTGATGAAGGTTGAACTTGAATACGTTTGCCAGCGCCAATATCATAAGTCAAAAAATAAAAGGTTTCATCAGAATAATAATTTAAAGTATGAGTAAATATATTCTGTAAAGAATCAAATTTCCATTTAACCGGCGATTCTCCGTAAAATAAAATATAATCATCAGGATCAAAATTCCCATCAGATTCTCCTTCAACATAAATTGCTTTTTCTATCAGGTCGTCAATATTGTTCACTGAATTACTTTCAGGAAGCATTCCGTTTATATTACCGTAAATACGAAAATTTTCAGGATTTACGGTTGATACATCGATTCCATTTTGAACCAGATCGTTGTATGTAATTATATACACACCATCGTATTTGGCGCTTATCTTATACCATGTTCCATTATTAAGAACAGAATTTTGAGAATATAAATGAGATTTCGTATTTTTAGAATTATCAGAAAATTCCACTTTTTGCCCAAAAGATAGATTCCCGAGAAATATTATTAATATGGATATATGTAAAAATTTCATTGTGTAATATGGAAAAAAAATGCCACAGATTCACAGATTATAAAATTACTCTTTTTGTTATTAATGAATTCTCGCCAAAGTTGAATTACCCAATTATAATGGTGCTCTACTATTCCTTTCTGTGCTTTAACTTCTAATATAATTTTATTAAATACTACAAAGTCAGCAAAAAAATAATGAGGTAAAATTATTTTAGAAGTAAAAGCGAAGAAAGGAATAGTTGATGAACATTATAATTGGGTTATAAATTATTTAGGAATATCTAAATGTCCTTTGGGTTTAATTGTCAACTTTGGCGAAAACTCATTAAAAACAAAAAGAATAATATTATAATCTGTGAATCTGTGGCAATTTTTTTATATTTACAGATTGATAATAATTATGAAATAAAATACACAAAATTGATTAATAATTAGAATTGAAAAATAAAAAATACAGAATTATGAAAAATGATATTCGACTGATTTTATTGATTGGAATTAGCTTGTTTGCCGCAAAATTTGTTGCTGCCGAAAAGTATCGCG
>JAAXXA010000096.1 GCA_013334735.1 Bacteroidota bacterium | reverse complement strand
ATATAGCAACAATAGGTATTATTATTTTAATAGTTTCACTTGTTTCAGGAATTGCAGGTGTTGGCACAGCTATTATTCAGCACGACATGAAAAAATTGCTTGCATATCACAGTATCGAAAATATCGGAATAATTGGAATAGGAATAGGCACGGGGCTTATAGGAGTGGGGACTGGAAATAATGCTTTAGCCATATTAGGATTTGGCGGAGGCATATTACATATACTTAACCATTCTCTTTTCAAGTCGTTGTTATTCTATAGCATGGGGTCGGTATATGCAAAAACTCATACCCGAGACATTGATAAAATGGGTGGGCTTATTAAAAAAATGCCTCATACAACATTGCTGTTTTTAATTGCATCCATTGCTATATGCGGGCTTCCTCCTTTCAATGGTTTTGTTTCAGAGTTTTTTATTTACAATGGGTTTGCACAAGGGATGATTGCTTCTTCAACAGGTATCAAAATTCTGATGATGTTTGCAATGCTATCTTTGGTAGTAATCGGAGGGCTTGCCATATTCTGCTTTACCAAAGCATTCGGAATAACTTTTCTTGGAAATCCCCGACATATATTAACAGAAAAAATTACAGAAGTAAAATGGTATTCATTAGTTCCTCAATATTTAATATTACTTGTAATTGTTGCAATAGGCATTTACCCTGAATTAATATCAAATACATTTTTCGGTTTGGCAAATTTATACATACACAAGCAACAGACATTACCCGAAAATACAGTAATAAATACAACATATATAAGTTGGTTTGCATTATTGTTTATTGGCATTACAGCTTTAATTTATTTCGTTAGAAAAATAGCTTTTCGTAATAAAGTTATTGATTATAAACCTACATGGGGTTGCGGATATACCGGAAACGCAAGTAAATTGCAATATACGGCATCATCTTATGCTGAAAATTATTATCACGACATGGACGAAATGCTTAATAGGAAAACAGCTTTTAAAGCTATTGCCGATGAGGAAATATTTCCTGAAGAAAGGTCTTTTGGTTCACATTCGGACAGTCTTACAGAAGAAAAATTATTCGACAAGGTTACTGACTTTTTTAAAAAGATATTTAACCGTCTCGCTTTTGTACAAACAGGACAGACACAACATTATATCATGTATATGTTTGTATTGCTTATAGCATTGATTTTACTTACAATTTTTAATTTAATATGAAAGCAGCCGGCATTATAATGATTTTTTTGGCGAGCCTGATATTTCCGGGAATAATTACTCGCGTAAAAAGTATTGCAAGCGGAAGAAAGGGACCCGGATTATTTCAGCCTATTTATGATATTATCCGGTTATTTAAGAAAGGTACAATTTATAGTACCACAGCCTCATTTATTTTTAAAATAGCTCCTGTAGTATATTTTTCAACGATATTGAGCGCTGCGTTCCTTCTGCCATTTAATAATATGCCGGGATTACTTTCTTTTGATGGTGATTTTATCGCGTTTAGTTATATACTTGCTTTAGGGAAATTTTTAATGATAATAGCTGCTCTTGATACTGCAAGTGCTTTCAACGGTATGGGCGCCAGTCGTGAAGCTTTGTATTCAATGCTTGTAGAACCTGCATTTTTTGTACTGATGGCATCGTTTGCAATGCTGACAGGGCATACATCTTTTTATGAAATTTTAAGTTCTCTTTATTTTAATTCGTATATAGCTGTTTTTACAGGTATTCTAGCAGCATTCAATCTTTATCAGATAATAATGGTAGAAAACAGCCGTCTGCCTTATGACGATCCAAAAACGCACCTTGAACTAACAATGATACATGAGGTAATGGTTTTAGATAATAGCGGTTTCGACTTGGCACTTATAAGTTATGCTTCATCACTAAAATTTGTGATATATGGTACACTTATAAGCAATTTCTTTTTCACTCCGTTCATGCCTTTGTATTTTGCTATTTTAATATTTTTTACGATACAGATTTTATTTGCAATAATTATAGGACTAGCCGAATCGTTCAGAGCAAGGTATAAATTGAGAAATAATAATAAAGCGATAGTACTGCTTACACCAATTTCGATATTGATTTTTTTAAGTATATTAATGATCATTACGAAACAATTTTAAAAAAGTATGAGTAATCTTTTAATCATCATATTTCTAATGTCGCTGTTTTATATAGCAATATCAGGGCGATTGTTTGTGTGCATTAATCTTTTGATTCTGCAGGGAGTTTTGCTGTTTGGGGTTGCATTTATTGCGCTTAACGAAATAAACATAATCAATCTATTGGTAGTACTTATTGAAACACTTTTTTTCAAAGCATTAATTTTACCATATTACATAAAAAAAATGGTGATTAAAAATAAAATCAAAAGGCAGGTTTCTCCTTTTATATCAGGCTTTTCGTCGCTTGTTGTTGTTTCGGTTTTAATTATTTTGAGTTTTATTCTGGGATTATATTTACAAAGTCCTCAACTGCAACTAATTTATATAACGGCTGCGTTTTCGGGCATTATGACAGGTTTGTTCCTTATAATCTCACGTAAAGATATTATTCAGCATATCATAGGATATATCGTTCTGGAAAACGGAATTGTGCTTCTTTCTTTTTCGCTGGGAAAGGAAACACCTATGGCTGTAAATGCAGGAATATTATTAGATATATTGATAAGTGTACTTTTATTTGGTTTATTCATGAATAAAATTGTAAAAACATATAAGGATCTTGAAATTGATAAACTAAATAAACTGTCGGATTAAAAAACAAAAATATTGCTTCGCCTCGGCGAATTGCAAATATTAATCTGCCTGAGGCGGAGCAAATTGTAAATTTATAGAACATCGAAATGTCAATGGTTATGGCGATAAAATAATTTTGCATTTTAGATTTTGCATTTTAAAATTTACATTATTAGAAAAAAATGGGAGTACTGATTTATTTTATATGCATTATATGTATTGCAGCAATGGTATATTTTACCAGAAGTAAAACCATGCAATACCTGTTAACAACTCTTTTTATAATTGTACAACTTGTATTTAATTACTTACTTTTTTTTGAAAAAGATTTTTTTACAAGTATTTTTTTTCGCCCTGATGCACTTTCCTCAATTTTCATCACAATTCTCACAATAACAGGTATTACAACTCTTATAAATAGTTTCGTTTATTTTTCAAAAAGGAACGAACATGCAATTCATCGTTCTATTTATCTTTCGTCACTTTTTATGCTGTTTGCCTGTATTAACGGGGCATTTCTTTCGGATAACATTAATATTTTGTGGATACTTGCAGAAGCAACAACATTATGTATTTCTCTGCTTATTTATCATGAACGCCATGAGGAATCGCTTGAAGCCACATGGAAATATTTTTTTGTATCAACAATTGGTCTGTCATTTTCATTTATCGGGATATTGCTGTTGAATACAGCTACGAATGTTTCCGGCTTTTCATCACTTACTTTTTCGGCGTTAATGTCGCAACAAATTCAAATAACTAATGAACTTCTTTTCCAGATTTCATTTATGCTTATTGTTATAGGATTTAGCGTTAAAATGGGGGTTTTCCCTTTGCATACCGTGTGTATTGATGCGCATAGTGTCGCTCCGGGACCGGTAAGCGCCATTATATCCACTTCACTTATGAATGTAGGTTTTGTATCTGTTTTCAGATTTTTCATGTTATTTAGTCATACTAATCTTTATATATGGATCAATCATGTAATGCTTATTATTGGCGTACTTTCCTTGCTATTTGCAACGGTATATATGCTTAAAGTTGATAATTACAAACGACTTATTGCATATTCAAGTATAGAGCACATGGGGCTTATAAGTATCGGTATTGCTGCCGGAGGTATCGCATATTATGCAGTAATATTTCATTTGATAATTCATTCCCTCACAAAATCAAGTCTTTTTTATCAAACATCTCAGTTTGTTGGAATTTATAGATCCAAACACATTGATGATACCGGTGGATATTTCAATATAAGTCCATCGGGAGGGATACTAGTTTTGTTGCTTTTCCTTGTTATAATGGGCATTCCACCATCAGGGTTATTTTTTACAAAATTTATGATTTTCCAATCATTGATAGCATCAGGTTATTTATGGCTGGTAGTTATCATTTTAATATTACTTGTATTTATTTTATGGGGATTTGGAAAAAATATCTTGCATATTCTTTTTCTGAAAGAGCCTAAGGAAGTAGAAGAGAGAAAACCAAAAATAAATCCATGGGAAAATGTTCCGCAATTTATATTGCTTGGATTAGCCTTGTACATAGGAATAAATCCACCCGATTTTCTTATCAATATTATAAACGAAGCTATTCAGTATTTGCCTAAATAGAAAATTATGAACCACGTTATACTGAAAAACTCTCAAAGTACAGCTATCAGCAACATACCATTGCTTGATTATTCTTTATTCTATGAACATGTTCTAAATTTGTTGAAAGATAATGCATGTCATTGTGTAAATTATTACGCTTATAAAGAAAATGGAGAGCAATTGCGGATGATTTGCTGTATTTGTAATGATAACACTTCTGGGATATACGTATTTTCTCATATTTATAATTTAACTTCAAAACCTGCGCTTGAATCTCTAACAGCCGTAAATACAGGAATGCACGTTTATGAAAGAGAAATTACAGAAAATTTCGGAGTGGAATTTATAAATCATCCATGGAATAAACCTGTTCGCTTTCCTACAAACGGAGCAGACAAATTAAAAACAGCTGATAATTATCCCTTTTACAGTATAAAAAGTCATGAACTTCACGAAGTAGGTGTAGGTCCGATACATGCCGGTATTATTGAGCCGGGACATTTTCGTTTTATTTGTAATGGTGAAAAAGTGCTGCATCTTGAAATACATCTTGGATATCAGCATAGGGCTGTAGAGGAATTATTTATAAATAAAAAAAGTACTTTTGAAAAAACCATACTTGCCGAAAGTATTGCAGGAGATAGTGTTGCAGCAAATGCTACTATTTATGCCATGCTAATGGAATCTCTCGGTAATATTATAATTTCAAGACCTACTTCTATTTCCCGCACTATTGCTATAGAACTGGAACGCGCGGCTATTCATACCGGCGACCTGAGCGCGTTGTGTACCGATGTTGCTTATCAATTAGGAAGCTCCGTATTTCAAGGGCTAAGAACAACTTTGATCAATACATTTCTTAAATGGAGCGGGAACCGATTTGCACGAAGATTAATAAGAGCAGGCGCAAATCCTTATCCTCTGAATAATGAATTAAAAAAACTAATATTAAATAACCTCGAAAGTTTTGAAACCCGTTTTAATGAAATGGCTGACTACATGTTCAATAATCCCGGTGTTTTAGCTCGTTTTGAAGGTACGGGCATATTAACTAAAGAGCAGGCGCAGCTGATAAATGCAGTAGGTATGGTAGCCCGCACTTGCGATATACCGCGTGATATAAGGAGTTCTCATCCGTATTATAATTTCAATGAAATTTCACACAAAGCTATATGCCTTGATTCAGGCGATGTTCAGGCAAGAGCAATGCTACGAAGGTTAGAGGTAACACAATCTCTTGAATACATTAGAACTTTGTTAGCTACTTGTGACGAAGAAGCGGCAACATATACAAAAGAAATAAAATTAATGCCCGATGCTTTTGCTATTGCATTAACAGAAGGATGGCGCGGAGAGCATTGTCATTGCGCTGTAACTGACAATAAGGGAAATTTAAAACATTATAAAATTAAAGACCCTTCGTTACACAACTGGATGGCTCTTGCCCTTGTAGTAAGGAAAAACGATATTTCCGATTTTCCTGTTTGTAATAAAAGTTTTGATCTTTCTTACTGTGGCTATGATTTGTAAAGCGATACAATATGTTTGATTTAATTAAAATATGGAAACACCAAGGCAGGCAATACATTCCTGATGTATTATCTGTTACATTACCTTCTATTCATGCCGGTAAGCCTCAGATAGAAGCCAAGTCGTGTAAAAATAATTGCAAAGCGTGCAAAGATATTTGTCCTTCAAAAGCAATAGATATAAACCCTGTAAATCTTGATTTAGGTAAATGTGTGTTTTGCGGAGAATGCGAAACATTATGTCCTGAAAAGAAAATAGCATTTACCCCTGATTATAAAATTTGCTCCAATGACCAGAGTTTATTGATGATATATGAAGGAGAACAAAGAGAAATAAAATTAAATCCCGACAAAATAAGAAATGAAATTAAACGATTGTTTGGTCATTCTTTAAAACTAAGACTTGTGTCAGCAGGAAGCTGTAATGGTTGCGAACTTGAGTTAAACGCCTGTGGAAATGTAAATTTCGATATGGGGCGCTATGGAATAGAGTTTTTGGCATCACCAAGACATTGCGATGGAGTGGTTGTTACAGGTCCCATAGTCGAAAATAGCGTGGAAGCGCTCAGAATTACAATAGAGGCTGTTCCTCATCCCAAAATATTTATTCTTAACGGAGTCTGCGCTGTAAGCGGGGGTATCTTTGCAGAAAGTAATGCTGTGAACCGAAGTATTCTTGATATTTACAAACCCGATTTATTAGTACCCGGTTGCCCGCCACATCCTTTAACTTTTATTAGTGGAGTACTTGCTTTAACCGGGAGAAGTGCCTAAAGTACTTATTTAGATTTTTGATATATAGTTCCTTCTAAAGTCATAAACCTGTAGTGAGCTTAGTCGAACTATCGTTATTCCTTGTTCTTAAATCAATTATTTTAAAAATCGATAATATTATTACAAATAAATTACCCTCCTCTATCGTAATTATCCCCAATAAGTAGTAATTTCGCAGCCTTATACCAATGTTCGTTCTAAAAGATGCAATCGAAACTTGCCTGACATCAGTCAGATTAGAACGATTACATTGGTAAATGCCGATAGCCTTTCAACAACATTTCAAAAAAATTCTTTTGAAATGATAATTTTGAAAGCTAATCGGTATTAAAGTATTTTAAATTTTTATTACATCAAAAAATGAATTGGCTTAACGAATTATTTTGGAAGGAATCCATCGCTCACACTATTCTAATTTACAGTTTAGTAATCACTACAGGAATTTTACTGGGAAAAATAAAAATCAAGGGTATTTCACTTGGTGCTACTTTCGTTTTATTTGCAGGAATTATTGCCGGACATATCGGATTCAGGATAAACCCGGATGTATTGAGTTTTATTAAAGATTTCGGATTGGTTTTATTTGTATTTTTTATAGGGTTACAAGTAGGTCCTGGATTTTTCTCTTCTTTAAAAAAGGGTGGTTTAGCCTTGAATTTACTGGCAGTTTCAGTGGTTCTGCTGGGAACTCTTACAACAATTATATTGCATTTCGTTTCAGGTATTTCAATGCCTATAATGGCAGGCATTATGTCAGGAGCTGTAACAAACACACCCGGTCTAGGAGCCGCTCAGCAGGCATTAAAACAAGTTTCTGACAGTGTAGGTGGTAGTATTCCTGATATTGGAATAGGCTATGCCGTGGCTTACCCTATGGGTGTGGTCGGAATCATACTTTCCATGATTATAATCAAGCGCGTTTCTAAAACAGATATTAACAGTGAATCAAAAAATTATGAACGCAAACAGCATCCACAGGAAGCTATTCCCGAAAAAATAAGCATTACTATTGAAAATCCCGAAGTTTTTGGAAAAAAAATCAAAGAATGTGATCACTATTTAATTAACGAAGCTATTATTTCGAGAGTTCAGCAAAATAATGAAATAAAAATATCAGACTCCGAAACAGTACTAAACAAAGGAGATATAATACTTTTAATAGCTGAAAAAGGCAATATTCCTGATTTAATAAAACTCTTTGGAAGTAAAAGTGAAAAAGATATTTCTACCGTACCCGGGAAATTAATGTCGAAACAGGTTATTATTACTAACCGTCACGTAATGGGAAAAACTTTAGCCTCACTCAAATTACGCTCCCGATTTGGTATTAACATTACGCGTATTTATCGTTCAGGTATAGAATTCGTTGCTACACGTACTATTAAACTTCAAATTGGAGATAAACTTACTATTGTCGGTGATGAAGCTTCAATTGATAATGCTGCCGACTTACTGGGCAACTCAATCAAAAGGCTTAATGAACCCAATTTGTTTCCAATATTTATGGGGATAATTTTAGGTGTTATTTTAGGAAGCATTCCTATTGCTATTCAAGGAATTCCTACACCAATAAAACTCGGGATGGCAGGTGGTCCTTTAATTGTTGCAATATTATTGAGCAGGTACGGATATAATTTTTCGTTAAATTCATACACTACACCCAGCGCAAATATGATGCTTCGCGAAATTGGCATTGTTCTTTTTTTGGCAAGTGTTGGAATAAAAGCGGGTGAAAATTTTATTCCTTCGTTGATCTCCGGTGATGGATTTATCTGGATGGGTTACGGCGCTATTATTACATTAGTTCCGGTTATCATCATAGGTTTTATCACTAAAATTTTCTTGAAACGGAATTTTCTTGAAATTTGC
>JAAXXA010000095.1 GCA_013334735.1 Bacteroidota bacterium | reverse complement strand
ACTTACAATTATCAAACCTATGCCTATTACCGAAATAATTAATAGAAAAATAATCAAAAGCATTGTTGCAAAAGAACCTTCTATCCTAAAGCCAAGCGCCATAGCAGTTGAGAGAGTTAAAATAACGGAAATTACAGCAACAATAAATTGAGTTATACTAACTCCAAATAAGTATTCAAATGAAGATAGATTGCTTAATTTAATACGTTTTATAGTTCCGTTTTCAACTTCTCTAACCAACGACATTGCTACAGTATAAATAAGCATTATTATCGAAAAAATAATTAATCCCGGGACATAAATTTCAAATTCTGTTTTTGAAAATCCTTGTCCCATGAGTTCTTCCTTAATTTCAACAGGTTTGATAAAATTTAATGTTTGCTGTAAAAAACCTTCAAATCCTGCATTGGCAAGTATTGCGGCTACAGTATATTGCGGATTTGAAATATCTCCGATAATGGTAAGTGATGCCTTGGAATTTATTGCTGTATCTTTTAATAAAATTTTTGATGTAAAATTTTCCGGTATCACAAACAAAGCCGCGGCATCCCTGTCTTTTATCTTATTTTCGGCAACTTTTATATCTTGAATATTTTCAATACGAAGAATTGGATTTCCGTTTTTGTATTTTATCCCTTTTAACGCATCCGCTAAAGTTCTACCGTAATAAATATTTTTTGAAGGAATTCCTTTATCCTTGTTGATTATAATAACATTATAAGAAGTAGAACCTCCTCCCACCATTAACCAATATATTAAAACAAAAAACGGAGCGGCTGTTACTGTCATTAAAAGCACCCAGTAATCGCGTAACTGTTCTTTAAATGATTTACTGAACACGGCTAATATTTTCATTCCCTGAGCCTCCTTCCTGTTAATGATATAAATACATCTTCGAGTGAATTTTCTCTTAACCTGACTTCTCCAATTTTAATTCCTTTACTTTTTAATAAATTCAAAATATCCGAAAGAATAGAAATAATATTTTTATATCTAAGCAGGATTGTATTATTATACGAAGTTACATCAGGGCATATATTTATCAGGTACTCCAGAGCTTTTGATATTTCTTCATTTTTTTCACTTATAATTTCAATTTCTAATAAATCGCCTTTCCCTACAGTTTTTTTAAGATTTTCGGGAGTATCTGTGAGTAATAATTTCCCGTTATCAATTATAGCAATTCTGTCACATACACGTTCGGCTTCATCCATGTTATGAGTGGTCAAAATAATAGTTTTTTTTCTTGCCATAGAGCGAATATACTCGCGAACCAAAACCTTGCTTTGAGGATCAAGCCCTGCTTCAGGCTCGTCCAGCACAATAATTTCAGGATCGTGTATCAAAGCCATAATTACATTCAAGCGGCGTTGCATACCGCCGGAAAGAGTATAAGCAAGTTTATTTCTTTTTTCGGAAAGTTCTATATCCGTAAGCAATTTATCTGCTCTTTCTTTTACTGTTTTTGATGGAACATCATAAATTTTGCCCACAAATTGTAACTGTTCAAAACAAGTAAGCTTGGGCCATAAAATTATATTTTGCGGACAAACTCCCACTCTTTTCTTTGTTTCATTATTGCCGGAAGAAATTGTTTTGGAATTTATTTTTATCATTCCACTGTCCGGCTTAAGCAAACCACACATTATGTTGATAGCCGTGCTTTTCCCTGCTCCATTGGGTCCGAGAAATCCGAAAATTTCTCCTTCAAAAACTTTAAGGTTTAAGTCGGAAACAGCTTTAATTTCTTTAAAGTTTTTATTTATACCAATGGTTTCAAGTACTATATGTCTTTCGGTATTTGGAGTATAGTTTAACATGCTATTCTTCAGCATTTTCATCCTCCTCGTCAGCATAGTTAAACTCTACTTTGCTTTGAGCAACTACTTCGTTAAGGATGTTATTTAAGTAACCAAGTTTAACAGTTTCTTTAAATCGTTTGTTTAGCATTGGAATATTTATTACTTCTTCAATGCAATCCATATACTTGCCAACGATAGCTTTAATTGAATATGATTTACTTGCATTTTCTCTGATTTTTTTCAAAAGGACTTCCGAATCCACATCAGATTTAATAACAAATGTTATCGGAAATTTTTGGATTTTATCAATGTCTAAAAAGTATTTTTTAAAATCCAAAGTTTCAGTTACTTGAAAGAACCGACCAAGTGGTTTCATCACAAAATCAATTCCACCATCGTTTGCATTGGTTCTGCCGGTTTTGTATAATTTCAAATTCTCCTTATTGAGTTTGTTAATATCGTAGCCCCAATAAATAATTTGGTCGTGATAATAATATTTAAGAATGGAATAACTTACAATTTCAAAAAGTCTTGCATCAACATTTGGAGCGAGCAAACCACTTATAAATTCTTCAACTTTCTTTGGGCTTTTCCTGCCAATTTTTTGAAGTTCTTCACAAGATTTAATGAAGCGTTGAAAAGCATCTTGCTTTGTTTTTGAATATTCGTCTATAATTTCAATGATAGCTTTTGCGATATTGAAGATAGTTTTGCCAACTTTTATTTTTAAAAGATTTTCATTGAACCAGTACCGGTTGGTTGAAAGGTTGCGAAGAATTGGAATAAATTCAACGCTGGGAAAGTATTTTTGAAACTCCGAATTCATCCGGTTGTTTAATGCGTGATTTTGCAACTTACTGCCAAATGGCAATTCCCTTTGCCTTGCAAAGAGTTTGTTAAATAAAGCACCTTCGTGTTTTGAATAATCGCCTTTTTTGTTAAATCCATTTGCTACGTAGTCCTCAATGATAACATATATTGCATATAAGTTTGCAAAACTTGAACGTGATTTTGAGCCACGATTTGCAGAACGTGTTTTCTCATTTATGTATTGAATTAACTGGCTTTTTTCGTAAATTTCATTTGCGTTTTTACCAAAATGTTTTTCTAAAATTGATTTAATGTTTACTGTGAATATATTTTCCATTTGGTTCTTCTTCAAATAATGTATAATTTAATGTAGTAGCTAGTTTTTCTGTTTCAAAAGTACGAATTTCCTTTTGCAGTTTTTCTCCTTTATGTTCAGTTGAAAGTTGTAATCTTCGTAAACCAATTTTAACATAGTCTTCTTGCAAGTCAATACCGATGCAATTTCTGCCTAATTTTTTTGCAACAAAACAAGTTGTAAATGTTCCGGAAAATGGGTCTAAAACCAAATTTCCTTTGTTAGAACTTGCTTTGATAATTCTTTCCAATAATGCTATTGGTTTCTGAGTTGGGTGATTTTCGTATTCGTCCATACGATAACGAACTCTTGAAAAAGCCCAAACATTACCAGGTACCTTTTCAGAATTATAAACAGTCGGAATTACTTTACGGTAATCAATAAGTTTTCTTTTTGAACCCGTTTTTGCTTCAACTAAAATATCTTCTGCATTGAAAGTGTAATTGTTTTTATCTTTGGTGCAAAAAAGTATAGGCTCATACATTGAACCGTAATATTTTTTTGCTTGAACACCTGAACTGTCGTAAGACCAAATAAGACGGGATAAAATGTTAAGTTTGTTACGTAAATATATATCGAAATAGGGCATAAACTGTGTCGAAGTCATTACATAAAAACTGCCGTTTGGTTTGAGTTTTTGAACACATAAGTCAAGCCATTCGTAGCACCAATTTAAATAGTCTTCATCTTTTGCCCACTTGTCCAAATGTCCGTTAAAGTTTTTGCCAATATTGTAAGGAGGATCGGCAAAAATTAAATCTATAGAGTTGTCGGAAATCATTGTCCGCAAAGCTTCTATTGCATCGCCGTGAATGATTTTATGATTTTCAGTTCCTAATATTTCCATTATGAAGTCAATTACAATTCCGGTTCAAATTTAAGCAAAAAAGCGATCATAATATATTAATTTTTATTTGATGAATCTCGGTTTACGGTGTCCTCAACAATAACTTCAAATTCAAATATTTTATTAGCTTAAAGTATAAATGCAGGAACTTTAAGAAACCAAAGGGGCTTATGAAGAACGCGAGCTAATGCGTTGGTAAATTCTATGTTTGCTGCACTTACAAGTTATACTAAAAACGGGATAAATTGTCACATTTTATGAATACAAAAAGGTATAGAGTTATTCAGTATAAAGGCATAAGAAAGATCAAGTTATACTATATACCCTTATACCCTATACCTGAAACCCAAATGTAATAATTTACATCGTGCAAAGTATAATAATACTGTTGTCATTTTTATTTTTAAAGATGCTTCTAAAACGGTTTAGAGCAAGTGCTTTTTATGGATTCGATTAAAATATTTATTCTTGTTTTTTTCGATTCAATAAAATATATATAATTGGTAAAATACCTACAGTATTGAAAATTACTATACAAATAAACCATATCAAATGATTATTTCTTGCAGCTTTCCACAAAGCAATCGATTTCCATACTATGTCCCAGATAGCAACAATTATTATCAATGGCATTAGCCAAATTAATGCTTCACCAAAATATTCGCATGTAAATTTTTCCATTTTTTTTAGATATTAAGTGTTATCATTAAATTTTTATCAAATATAAAATTATTTTACGAAGCTGCAAAATTTGTTTGACAAATTTATCCTAAATCAAAGTTATTTTATACTATTGTATATTGCTAAGCGTTATTGTATTATTTATACTTTTACAAAATATTATTTACACCATTTATGACTATACGATTTTTTAAAACATTTTTTCTGATTGTTCTATTATATACTTTATCATTATCACTGAATGCCCAGAATAAAAGTAGTAATTCCGGAACCGGTTCACTTAGCGGTGTTATTGTTAATTCATACACAAATGCACCACTTGAATATGCATATATTGTTATATATAAAGCGCAGGATTCAACGCTTGTTACGGGGGGTATTTCTGATGTGAGCGGCAAATATAAAATTGAAAAAGTACCATTTGGAAAATATTATCTCGCTATAAATCTTATTGGACACAAGGCTCAAAAGATCAGTAATATTTTTATTTCTCCTAAAGAACCTGATAAAATTGTTGATACTATCAGGCTCGATCAAGGGGCGGCAATTTTAGATGCAATTGAGATTAAAGAAAAAAAACAAAGTGTTGAATATACTCTGGATAAAAAAGTTATTAATGTCGAAAAAAATCTTGTAAGCGCCGGAGGAAGCGCTGTTGATGTTATGCAAACAATTCCTTCGGTTACGGTTGATATTGATGGTAACCTTAGTATGAGAGGAAGTTCAAACATTACCGTTCTAATCGATGGCAAACCTTCCACTCTCACGGGAAGTAGTCGTTCTGCAATTTTAGATCAGATTCCTGCAAGCTCAATAGAAAGTGTTGAAATTATATCAAACCCTTCTGCAAAATACGACCCTGATGGAATGTCGGGGATTATAAATATTATTCTTAAAAAGAAAAAAGAAAGAGGTTATCATGCCGTGTTTACTGCAAATGCCGGAACAGGCGATAAATATAATGGTTCAATCTCTCTAAATTACAGTAAAAATAAAATAAATTTATTTACAAATTACGACACCAGATTGAATAATTCAAAAGGCTTTTCTGAAATGAAAAGAAAAACATTTTTAAATGATATTGATACTACTTATTTAGAGCAAAATGGAACAAGTAAAAGAAATTCAATATCGCACAACGTAAAACTTGGCGCTGATTATTTATTAAACGATAAAAATTCATTTTCTATTTCTGCCATTTATGGCTATTCAAATGATGTTCATAGTGATAACAATAAAAGCAAAACTTTTGATTTTAATAAATTACTCTCCGATTACTATATAAATTCAGGGAAAGAATCAGGAATTGAAAACTCTTTTGATTATTTGTTTTATTATAAAAAACTATTTGCGAAAAAAGGCGAATATATTACTCTTGACGCTTCTTATTCCACTTCTACGGAAACAGAGACCTGTGATCAAAACATTCAGTATTATAATATTTCCGACCTTATTACACCTGCTGACAACACTCCCGAACTTCAAAATTCAGATAGAATTGACAAAAGTAATATTGGTAATATTCAGCTCGATTATACTAATCAGCTTTCTGTTAAAAGTAAGCTTGAAGCAGGTTACAAAAGCATTTTCAGATCAATTGACAACGATTATATTTATAAAGAATTTATTTACACTTCAAACTTATGGCAAGATACATCGCTTTTAAGTAATCATTTTTTATATCAGGAACAAATTCATTCAGCTTATACAACTTATTCAAACACTATTAAAAAATTTGAATTTCAAATAGGACTGCGGTTTGAAGAGGCTTTAACAAACTCTACTCAAAGAACTACCGATCAAAAATACAAAAAAGATTATTTTAGTATTTTCCCTACTGTGCATTTGAATTTAAAACTCGTTAAAGATAATTCATTACAGTTAAGCTACAGTCGTAGAGTTAACAGACCAAACTACAATATGCTCAACCCTTTTGTCGAAATACCGAGTCCGGGGATACTGCATTACGGTAATCCTTATTTAACGCCCGAATATATTGATTCTTATGAATTAGGACATTTAAAATACTGGAAAAAATCTTCTTTGAATTCGTCGGTATTTTATAAACAAATTAATGATGCTATTCAACGTTATACATACCTTGACAGTAATGGTTTCCAAAATTCCACAGCAAGAAATATTTCAAAGGGAATTTCGTATGGACTTGAATTTGTTCTTTCTCGTGAATTTGTAAAATGGTGGAAGGTAAATGCAACTTTCAGTTATTTCAAAACTATTATGAAAGGCACGACTGACGGAACTGACCTCACAAATAGTAATTACAGTTGGACGGCTAAATTAAATTCCAATACTACAATATTTAAAAATCTGGACATACAACTTTTGGGAAATTATCGCGCTCCTATGGTTACATTGCAGGGGAGTATGAAAGCTATGTATTTTGCCGATATTGCTATAAAGAAAGATTTGTTTAAAAATAAATTAAATGTTACTCTCAGGTTAAGCGATATCTTTAAAACTATGAAGTTTGAAATGGAAAGTTCAGGAAGTAATTTCATTATTCAAAATATGCGAAAACGCCAGTCCCGTGTCCTTTATTTTGGACTTACTTATAAAATAAACGGAGAGGCAAAAACAAAAGAGAAAAAGAAGATGATAGAAAATGATAACAATGCTATAGATAACAGCGACTTTTAAAACAATAATCGTATCTCGTTTTTAATAAATTCAAGCACAGGTTTACAAATAGATTTTTCTCCAACTGAAAGCTCGAAAATTTTCTGACTTAAATCAGTAGAACTTGCATTATCATTAAGTTTTGTTGCAGCAGTATTAATAAGTTTGATCATATCTTCTTTAGCGTTTTTAACCATTTCCCATGCATTTGATGAAACATATACCTGTTGCGATAAATTATGTTCTATTTCTTCCCTGATAGCAAGAATCAGCATAGTTTGAAATTGCAATGCAGTCAACCCGGGTTGATGTAAACGCATAATAAGACTTTCAGGAGATATTCTTTCTAAAAAAAGTACTATTCTTTCGTAAGCCTGTAAACGAATAGGAGTAATAATTTTATATCCCGCCAATTTTATTTCCACTGCTCTTTTTTTTTGTTCATTTTCAAGGAAAAGTCTGAGAAGGTAATAAGCCGTTACAAATACCACTAACGAAGGTAAAACGTATTTTAAAATTTCAAATATTTCAGTCATAATTAATGAGTTTTTTTATAAAATTAATTTACCAATTAGCGCCTATACTTTAGGCACTCCTCCGCGTTGGCGGAGCGGACTTTAGGCACTTTAAGTACTTTTTATTTATTCAAATATATATTCATCATCTGAAGCAAATTTTGAGGATTTATTGGTTTAGGAATAAAATTATTACATCCGGCCTCTAAACTTTTTTTCTCATCTTCTTTAGAAGCAAAAGCTGTTTGGGCTATAATAATTATTTTTGAATTAAAATTTCTGATTAAACGGGTTAATTCTAATCCTGAAACATCGGGGAGGAGAATATCCATAAGAATTAAATCCAAATTACTGTTTTCGTCAATTAACTTTAATGCCGATTTCCCATCACTAGCCGAAAAAAAATTCACTTTTGTTTTTTCAAGGATTTTAGTAATATATTGCGAATTAAATTGATCATCTTCTACAATAAGAATTTTCTTATTTTTCCAATCAAACTCCAATTGCGCTGGTATTAAAATATCATTTGTTAACAAATTTGCTCTTTTAAAAGGCAAGGTGAAATAAAAAGTAGTTCCGACACCTACCTTGCTTTCAAACCAAATAGAACCACCCATTAATTCTATAAGTCCTTTGCATATCGACAAGCCCAATCCAACGCCATCATACTTGCGGGATAACGAATCATTAACCTGTCGAAAAGGCGCAAAAATTTCATCTTTATTTTTATTTGAAATTCCTATACCGGTATCTGAAACATAAAACAGCAATGTATTAAAGTCTTTCTTGGAACAGCCATAAACAATTTTTCCTGTGTCGGTAAATTTCAACGCGTTATTG
>JAAXXA010000633.1:698-2419 GCA_013334735.1 Bacteroidota bacterium | reverse complement strand
GGGTCAATGCGAAAACAAATGCAAGATTGTAGGTTTACCTTTTCCCATTATTAATATTTGTTATCATTATATTTAAAAAAACAGATCTGAATAAAGTTAAATAGTTTAATGAATCTCCTTATACAAATTCTAATCAGTATTATTTATTATACTCATAAAATACTGTATACTGATTTTATATAACTTTAATACACTAATAATTAACGCTAATATATGCTGAATATTATTAAAGTGTGGCAAGTTGATTTAAATAAGTATAATAAGTCATCTAATTCCTCAATATTCTGCATTCATCTTAAGGTTACTGACTTGAATGCACATGCTCAGAACCTTATCACACAAATATCCGACACAAGTTGGATTATGTCATTGGGCGTGATTCAGCAAGCATCATATTTTGCGAGATCTAAAGCTACTATTAAAAAGTTAGTTGACGATATTTTTTCAAAGATCGAAGATGAGGTTACTTCGGATTTTGGTGAATATTTAGTCTCTATGACTGCACAAATTTCACTCAAGGAAAAATATAACCATAAAATCGTACCAATATCTGAACTTTGGAACAAAAAAGTTTCTGGCAATCCAGGTTTTGATTTTCATTCTGAATCAGTAGCCGGCATAATTGTTTTTGGAGAAGCAAAGTATAATAGCACTTCAAATCCATATAGAGATGCTATTAAGCAGATCATTTATTTCATCGATCACGAGAAGGATATTATGGACTTGGTTGAACTGAAAGACTTTTGTTCAGAACTGTCAATTTGTAATGCACATAAAAAAGTCAAATCATATGCTGCCGCATTTTCATTAAATGGCAAACGACATGATCAAATTTTTGACAACATATTCAATTCAGACTTAATCGATCCTCTATTAGACTATCCAGAGATTTATATAATTGGCATTGAGGTTGGAGGCAAAATATGAATATTATGGATTGCATAAAAGGGAATCATGTAGATGTATATATGTGCAATATACTACATAAGATTCACACTGAAGGCCCTATTGATGCTATTGATTTAGAGATGTTGTCGTATATTAAGCTCTTTCATCCTAATTTATTTGACAAATACGAAAATAAGCTAGCATTTATTTTTGGATTATTTTATAAAGTAAAAAAACCATCAAGCGTAATCGAATCGGTCTATGCTCTTTTCTCTGAAGAGATAATAAATAAAACAGGCCACACATTAACACCCATTCAGGCAAGCATTTTTCTTAATATCGGATCTAATAAATATTTCTCATTTTCTGCTCCTACAAGTTCTGGAAAGTCGCACCTATTAAGGCAGATGATTATTAATTCTGATAAAGACATAGTTATAGTCGTCCCTTCCAGAGCTTTAATTTCGGAATACATATTAAAAATTAGAGACCTATTTGCAGATGATCCTGATATTCTTGTACTGCAGTTTGTTGAAGATATAAATAAAAAGAAAACAAAAAGAAGAATATATATCATCACTCCAGAGCGAGGTGCCGAATTATTCGCCAAAAATACAAGCTATAATATCGGTCTTGTACTGCTTGATGAAGCTCAAATCTCAGAAGAAGGTGTTAGAGGCTTGTTATTTGATTCTTTTGTAAGGAGGGTTGACAGAAAAATAAGTAACACAAAAATTGTATTTTCACATCCATTTATAGAGAATCCAAATGCACAATTAAAAAAGCATCAGTTTTTCAACAATTCAGCATCTGCATGCTATAGGCAGAATACG
>JAAXXA010000633.1:0-688 GCA_013334735.1 Bacteroidota bacterium | reverse complement strand
CAAATACTTCTCTCCTTTTGCCATTAATAATAATTCGAGCTATGATGTCGGAAAAGATTTTGCTGAAGAGACATTAAAACAGAATGGAACTTTATTGATTTATACATCAAAGGCCAAACTCTATAGCAAGGAGTATATAAATGAGTTTAAAAAATATATCGATATTTGCGCCATCATAAATAAGGAGGAAGCAAATCAAATAATTGAAGAATTAAGGGACTTTATAGGATCAACTGATCTGATTGATGACAAACAATCAAGCATGATATCCCTTATGAGAAAGGGAATTGTTATTCATCACGGCTCTATGCCATTATATGCAAGATTGTTGATTGAAAGATTTATAAATAAAGGCTTTGCTCGAATATGCTTTGCGACCTCCACTCTTTTACAGGGTATTGATATGCCCTTCGACATTGTATGGATTAATAATTTTAATTTTAAGGGCCCTGAGGACTCAAAAAGACTTGACCTGAAGAATTTAATCGGTCGTGCTGGCAGAACCAACTCCAAAACCAACTCATTTGATTATGGTTATGTCATAATTAATGCCAATAATGTCACAACCTTCTCTAAACGAATGAACGCATCGGCTAAGATCTCTGAAAAATCATTATTAGATTCAGATATAGAGAATATACCAGAGGATTATGTCGATTTGGTTGAGTCTATTAAAAATGAATCATTT
>JAAXXA010000632.1 GCA_013334735.1 Bacteroidota bacterium | reverse complement strand
GTTCCTCGCATAGGTCTTTCCGATGGGCTGATATATACTGTTTATAAAAATTACATTAAGAAAATGGAAGAAGTTTTATAGTATATAATTTTTTTACCATATTTTATTCTTTAAAAAGCTTCTTTATTTCCTTGTCAAAGTCTGATTTTATCAATTTATCTTGAATAATCTGGTATTTTTCAAATTCACTTTCGGCAAGTATAGCGGCAATTTCGTGTGTAACTTTTCCTTGATGTTTTAATAAACAGTATATATCAGCCCATCGGAAAGACCAATGCGAGGAACAAAAATTAATTCGGATTGAGTAATTTTCATAATATTAAGAAATATTTCAGCAGCTGGAATTATAACGTCAGCGCGGTCGGGACGCAAACCAAGTTGTTCAATGCGTTGTTGTAAAGTAAAACCCAAAAGATGCTTGTACCCTTGTTTTAAATTTGGATAACTCATACAATTTCCCGTTTGAGTACTGTACATTTTTGAAAGTTTGTTTATATTTCCTCCAGAGCCAACTATGTATATTTTTCCGAATTCATTTTTGAAAATTCTAAGCCAGTCATTCATTTTGTCCCATTCATTAATATTAGCTTCACTCAACGTCCTTAAAGTTCCAATATTAAATGATTTTGAGTCAATCAGCTTATGATTTCTCACAACAGACATTTCAGTACTACCGCCTCCTACATCAATATACATTGTAATGTTGTATTTTTTTGAGGTATAAATTTTGTCAACAGCGCAAACTATCTGAGCTTCTTCTTCTCCATCTATAATTTTTACATTAATCCCTGTTTCAGAATAAATACGTTTAATAATTTCTTTATTATTTAGAGCTTCACGCATAGCGGAAGTAGCGCAAGCTACATAATCAAGGGGTTTATACACATCAATCAAAAGTTTAAAAGCATGCATTGTCTTTAAAAGATTTTCTATACGAGTTTCAGATATACTGCCAGTTCTAAAAACATCTTCACCCAAACGAAGTGGGATCCTGATCAAGGATGCTTTTTCTAAAACAGATTTTCCTTTTACTTCAAAAACATTAGCAAAAAATAATCTTACGGCATTAGAGCCTATATCAATTGAGGAGAACAACATTTTTTATCATTTTAAATATTTTCAAATTCAGTTAAATTCTTAATTGCTTATAGCAGCCACAGACTCACAGATTATAAAGTTAATTTTTCGTATTCATTAGGTGCTTATATTTTTCAACTTACACTAATAGTTTTATATGTTTATTCTTTGAATACTTTAGTTGTTCATAAAAAAAATATTTATTACTCCGCTTACATTTTGACAAGCTCAATGCAACGCATGTTATGCCTGCACATAGTATATATGAATTATTTTATCTGTGAATCTGTGGCAATTTATTCTTGTCCCTGATTAAAAAATTCCTATTCTTCAAATTGTTGCAGGTATTTATATATTTCTGTTTGTGATCTGATTTTAGTTTTTTCTTGCGTAGTTTTGTATTGATTGTATTTGTCGTAGCTCAGCAAGCGCGCTTTTGTATTGTCCTTTAATTGTATATTTAATATGTTTTTTAAATCTTCTTTTATTTCATTGTCAAGTATAGGACATGCCACTTCTATCCGGTAATCTAAGTTGCGCCTCATCCAATCTGCGGAAGATATAAAATATTTTTCATTACCTCCGTTGCAAAAGACAAATACACGAGAGTGTTCAAGAAATCTATCAATAATACTTATTGCTTCAATATTTTCGCTAACTGCCGGTATTCCTGCTTTTAGAATACATGTTCCACGGGCAATTATTTTAATTTTAACTCCTGCCTGACTTGCCAGATATAGTTTTTTTGAAATTTCCACATCCAAAAGATTGTTCAATTTTAAAATCATCCAGGCTTCTTTTCCTGCCTTGGCATTTGCTATTTCTTTATTGATAAGACCTGTGAAAAAATTTCGCATATAAAACGGAGAAACAATCAGGTTTTTAAAAGTAACAGGTTTATAATTGTTTTCAAATAAGCTGAACACTTTTTCTACATCCGAGGCAATATCGGGGTTACAAGTAAAAAGGCTGTCATCGGCATAAACTTTTGAAGTTACTTCGTTATAATTTCCTGTACCAATATTTACATAGCTCACATTTTTATTACCTTCTTTTCTTTTAATAAGAAGTAACTTTGAATGCACCTTAAGTCCGGGTGTACCATGAATTATAGTAGCGCCTTCTTCTTTAAGTTTTCCCGACCAGTGTATGTTTGCCTGTTCATCAAATCGAGCTTGAATCTCTAAGTAAACAGTAACTGATTTACCATTTCTGGCTGCATTTACAAGCGCATTTATAACATTAGAATCCTTTGCCAATCGGTAAATAGTCATTTTTACTGATTTAACTTTAGGATCAATAGAAGCTTCTCTTAACAGGTCTATAACATAATCAAACGTCTGA
>JAAXXA010000631.1 GCA_013334735.1 Bacteroidota bacterium | reverse complement strand
GTGACCCCTCCGGTAGTTTGCTTATTTTTTACGAATGGTTTAAAACTTTTAATGATAATGATAAGATAAAAATATTTTTTCTATACGGAGAAGCTTGCAACTATATTGAAACAATTAACAAAATACCAAAGTTATCAAATATTTCTTTTGTTCCTTTTTCAGAGAATATAATTAAAGAAGCTGATATTGCATTATGTGCGTTCGGAGTTACATTATATGAACTGGTATATTTGAACATACAAACAATTTCCTTTGGACACACTCTAATGCATGCACAAGCATCGAAGCGCTTTTGCGAAAGATATAAATGCACTATTGATTTAGGTTTGTTGGCAGATATAGATAAAGATATGTTTTATGAAAATTTGGATTCGTTAATAAATAATTTTCAAAAAAGAAAATTGTTATTTGAAAATAGCTTAAATTTAGTGGATGGAAAAGGTGTTGAACGTTTTGTAAAAATATTAGAAAATGTTTGTTAATAAAAAAGAAGAGGTTTTTATAATAGCGGAGTTATCGGCAAATCACAACAATGATTTTGATTTAGCAGTTAAAACTATTCAAGCAATGGCTTTTTCAGGAGCCGATGCTGTTAAAATACAAACATATAAACCTGAATCGTTAACATTAAATGTAAATAATAGCTTTTTTGCAAAACGTACAGATGGTTTATGGAAAGGAAAAACTCCTTATGAAATATTTGCTGAAGGGTCCATGCCTTATGATTGGCAACCCAAACTAAAAATAATAGCAGAAAAGCTTGGACTAATATTTTTTTCAAGCCCTTTTGATTTTGAAGGCGTTGATTTTCTCGAAAAAATAGAAGTGCCAATTTATAAAATTGCATCTCCTGAAATTAACGATATTCCACTTGTAGAATATATAGCAAGGAAAGGAAAACCCATTATTATTTCGACAGGTCTTGCCGATTTAGAAGATATTCAACTTGCCCTTGATACTTGTTTTAAAGTTGGCAATAATAATATTTCACTATTAAAATGTACAACTCAATATCCCGCGGCAATAGAAGCAGCAAATTTACTCACAATTCCCGATATGAAACAAAGATTTAATGTGGAAATTGGGATTTCAGATCATACAATGGGGGCGCTTGTTCCGATAGTTGCTGTAGCATTGGGAGCTAAAATAATTGAAAAACATTTTATTCTTGACAGGAACTTAGGTGGTATTGATTCCAAATTTTCTATGGAGCCTGCCGAATTTAAACAAATGGTGAATGATATTAGGAATACTGAAAAATCTTTTGGCAAAATTTCTTACGATGTTCCAGAAAAAGATAAACTAAGGAGACGTTCTTTATTTACGATAAAAGATATAAAGATAGGCGAAGCAAATACTGAAAAAAACATCCGTTCCATTAGACCCGGATACGGCTTATCGCCCCGATATTATTACGAAATCATAGGAAAAACAGCTAAAGTAGATTTAGAAAGAGGAAAACCATTAAAATGGGATGATATTATTTAGATAGTATTATTTGGGGGTTAGGGGTTAGGTAATAGGTAATAGGGACTAGGGGTTGGGGGTTGGGGGTTAGGTATTAAAGTTAGGTAAAAGGGATTGGGGGTTAGGGGCTAGAGTTAGAAGAGTAACTATAAATATATATAAATGGGAAATAAAATAAACAGTTTTAAGGATTTGGAAGTATGGAAATATGCACACGAATTGGTAAAGTTAATTTACAAATATGCGGAAACATTTCCAAAAGCTGAAGAATATAGAATTACGAGTCAATTATTGAGAGCTGTAGTTTCTATACCAACAAATATAGCCGAGGGTACTGGAAGATTTTCTAAAAAAGATTACATTCATTTTTTAATTATTGCCAGAGGTTCTTTGGAAGAAGTAAAATATTTAGTAATTTTGTGTGCTGACTTGGGATATATTTCTCCTGAGAAAACTAGTAATGTTGAAACAGATATGAATAAAATTGGAAGAATGCTGAATGGTTTAATTAATAGTTTACGCAAAACTAACACCGAACACCAACCCCAATACCTAACACCTAACACCCAATCCCCAACCCCCAAACCCCAATAAAATGAGTGAAACACTAATAAAAGTAGAAGGCCTCTCGAAAAAGTTTTGCAGATCGCTAAGACGCAGTATGCTATATGGAACATTAGATGTTGGGAGAAGTATGGTGGGATTCCCTGCTAAAAATGTAAAATTGCGAAAATCTGAATTTTGGGCATTAAACGATATTAGTTTTGAATTGAAACGGGGAGAACCTTTAGGATTAATTGGAAAAAACGGTTCAGGAAAATCAACATTATTACGTTTGTTAAATGGAATTTTCCCACCTGATAAAGGAAAAATTACAATAAATGGTCGAATCGGCGGATTAATTGCTGTTGGCGCAGGTTTTCATCCTTACATGACAGGACGGGAAAACATTTTT
>JAAXXA010000094.1 GCA_013334735.1 Bacteroidota bacterium | reverse complement strand
ATAGCATTGTTAATGAAGAGCAACTTATTATTCCTCATCCGCAATTGATTTTCAGGAAATTTGTATTAGTACCTTTAAACGAAATAGCCCCTGATTTTATCCATCCTGTTTTAGGAAAAAGCATTAGCGCTCTTTTAACAGAATGTACTGATAAATCGGAAGTTGATTATATAAATATTCCTGCAATCAGCAGCATTATTCCAAATTAAATGAAATATAATTATATTGCGATAGAAGGAAATATAGGCGCGGGAAAAACTTCCCTTGCAACCAAAATTTCGGAACAGTATAATGCAAAACTTATCCCTGAGCAGTTTGCTGATAATCCTTTTTTACCCAAGTTCTATGAAAACCCCGAACAATATGCTTTTCCGCTCGAACTTTCTTTTCTTGCAGCCCGCTTCCATCAGCTAAAAGAAGAACTCTCAACTCAGGATCTTTTCCGAACATTTACTATATCCGATTATTTTATTAATAAGACCTTGATATTTGCAAAAAAAACATTGCAAAAAGATGAGTTTGCTCTATTTACAAAATTGTTTTACATTATCAATACTACACTTCCCAAACCTGATTTACTTGTTTACCTTTACCTTAATATCGATAAGCTGGAAAAAAATATTTTGAAAAGGGGCAGGAATTACGAATTAAATATGGAAAAGGAATATCTCGAAAAAATACAAACAGGTTATCTTGATTTTATTAAATCACAGCAGAACATGCGTATATTGATTATTGATACTAATAATGTAGATTTTGTGAATAATGAAGAAGATTATAATAATATAACAGACATTATTATAAACAAAGATTATGAAGTAGGCATTACAAGGGTTACTCTTTGATTCAATTACGAATTACGAATGTTCAATTACGAATGTTCAATTACGAATGTTCAATTACGAATTACAAATTAACAATTACGCAGTTCATTGGCGTACAAACAAAATCCCGTAATTCGTAATTAATAATTCGTAATTGTTTTAAAATCATTAATTTTTACGTAAAGACTTTATTTAATTGCATTCAAAAATTCAGCGCTTGAATTATATTTCAAAAATTCTCTGTCGTCCTTTGCTTGCTCTCTGTAAGAGGCGTCTTCTGAAATTGCTTTAGGAAGATTTTCGAAAATTAAAGAAGTATTGTTTGCACGGGCTCCGGCAACTGCCAAAAGATAATATACTGCTGCTGTTTTAGGGTTTGTGCATTCAAGTGTAGAAACAGCATCAGTTCCTGAAAGCAATTGAGCCAAAGCAATGTTATACATACATGTTTTAGTGCTGAATAATGAAAGTGCGTTAGCATAATCTCCTTTTCTTATAGAGATAATTCCTAAATTGAAATCTGTATTCACACCAAGACCTTTAGCTGTTTCATAAAAAGCTTTTGCATTATCATATTCTTTTTTCCATGAAGCTACTACACCAAGGTTATTTATTACTTTTCCATTATTTGACACTAATGAATTTGCTTTTTCAAGATAAGAAGAAGCTTCGTCAAGTTTACCAAGTTTAAGGCATATATAAGCTGCATTATTATAAGCTTTCCAATCGCTTGGATAAACCATAATTGTAGCTTCATATATTTTTAATTTAGTTGCAAGGTCATCAGTTAATGTGGCGGCATATAATAATTCGTCTTTCTTTAAAGAATCAGGAGCAGTTGTAGCAAACATTGCTATTTGCTGATCTGTTTTCTTTGGTTCGAAAAAATTAATTGTAATAATTGACTTTCTGAGTGGAGGAAGTATTACATCTTCAATTTGAGGATAAATAACAGTCATGTTGTTTATTTCTTTTTCCTTTTTTAATAAATCTGTTTGAGAATTAACAACATTTAAAATTGTGTTCTTTTCTTTTATATCAGAATTTTCAATAGCTTTCATAAACCCATCCCAATCTTCTCCATTAGCTACCAGAGCAGATGTAGGAATATCCAAATCTATTTTCTTTAAGTCAACTTTTTCTTTATTGGCTTTTGCCTTATCTACTATATCATTTTTAATTTGTTCCTTAATATATTTGTCAGCTGTTTTGGAACGTTTATCAGAAAGTCCCTGATTGAAAGTTTCTTCACCTTCAGGAGAAGCCCATGCAGAAATATCTATGTTTTTTATTTTCCAATTGTTTTTCAAAAATTCTATGAGTCCTTTTAATTTTGCAGCATTTTCTTCATTTTTATTCAGAGGTAATTTTTTCAAATTCAAATCCGACAAACCTTTTGCAAAATAAATATCTGCATTTTTAGCAATAATAGTTTCTTTATCATATTCATAATCAACTAAAAATGTTTCTTCTTCTCTTTGAACTCTTTCCGATGTGTATATTACTCCATCGGCAAGCTTTTTTTCTCCAAGCAGAGCAGATTTTTTATTTAAAACAGCTTTAGCATTTACCGTCAATTCAGATTTATTCATATCCGGGTTATAGTTTATTACATCTGTATATGTGAAAGAGCCTCCCGCATTTTTCTTAATAACGGTTCCTTCCCCTTTTACTTTTTCACCTTGTAAAGTAATTGACTTTAGGGCGGTAGTTCCGCTTGCATATTTTAGTATTGGAGAAAACTCAACAGTAGCTTTCTTATTAAAATATTTTAAAGGTATATTCCCTTTTACCGTAACAGATATTTTTCCTCCATGAGTTTCGAGAACATTGGGAGTAACCTCATACTTTACGGTATCGTATTTTTTTATCATTTTTTTTAATCCACAACCTGTTAAAACAGTAGATATAATGATTATTGCAGCAAAAATTTTAAAGATTAATTTTTTCATAATTTGTTCAATTTATTTTTGAATTTTAAATGATATAGAGATTTTTTTTCTTCGCAAATATATATAAAAAATAATAAACCAAATATATTTATACGAATCAAGGGTTGAAATTTTAACTGTTTAATGTATAGCCACCAAGGCTCAAAGACACTAAGTCCCACAAAGAAAAAGATTTTTCATTTTTATAAACAATAAGACTGCTGACTTCGGGTAATTCCGTCCATTTCGATACTTTTCGCAAGTACGAAACACTCGATGAACGGAATTGTAACGAGAAGTCCACTATTTTTAATATATCTTATTTTGCGTAACATCAGTTATGAACTTTAACTAATTGGATACAAGCTTTAAAAGAACGGGGTTATTTGATCCAAAAAAATTATAATATTGTTTTTTTTAAAAAAATATTGTTTTTTAATTTTTTATTTTTATTTTTGCACAAACAAATTTATAATCAATTTAAACATAAAATAATGAAAACATTAAGAATTGTTACAGCTGTTTGCTTATTTGCAGCGACTTTTGGTACATTATCCCAAGCCCAAAACAGTACAGGAACAACAAACGACAAGGTTGTTTATAACTCTTGGTCTGCCACATTAAGCGGGGGTTCAATGTTATTTTATGGCGATTTAAGACAATTTGACTTTTATCCTATGACCAAACAAAACGGAAAAGACTGGAAAAAGTTTACCAGAGATGTTTCTGAAAGACAATGGGGATTTGGATTAGCAGTAAGTAAACAATTTACACCTATTTGGGGAATACAAGGTTTTTTTCAAAATGGAAAACTCTCCGGAGCAAAAAAATCTGTTGATGCATATTTTGAAACAAATTTTTATTCCATAGGTATTGATGGAAAAATAAATGTACTGCCAATATTTAATCCATTATTAGAAAAAAAGAAATATTCTGTTTATGGACTTTTTGGAATAGGTTATTGTACATTTAAAGTTATGGAATCTAAAATTTCTGATGGAACCGAGATTCATAGTTACGGATATGGTAATTATGGACAAGAAACAAAAAGGACAAGAGAATTAAACATCCCTGTTGGATTCGGAGTAAAATATAAAATAACCGACAGAGTTGATATTGGATTGGAACTTACATTAAATAACGTAAATACAGATAAACTGGATGCACGCGTAAAACCACTTACTGCAAAAGATAAATATCAATATACTTCAATAGGTATTTCTTATAATATTGGTAAGGCTGCTAAGGCTGTTGAATGGACTAATCCTAAAGAAAAAGAAGCAGACAATCTTGCTCCTTTATTTGCAGCTTTGAACAAAAAAATAGATTCTTTAGGACAAAAACTTAATGATGTTGACGGAAAAGTAGGAGTATTACAGAAAGAAGTTGCTGATCTGAAAAATTTCGCAAAACAAACAGAAGCTGAAAAAGCAAAGGTTATTGCTGCTGCACCAGTTGCCGCTGTAGCTGCTGCTCCTGAAATAATTCCTCAGTTCTCTGTATTCTTTAAAGTTAACAGTAGTTATGTTGATGCTTTAAATCAAGAGAAAGTTGTTACTATGGTAAAAATACTTAAAGAAAATGCAAATTTGAAATTAGAACTTGTTGGTTATGCTGATAAAACAGGAGGCCAGCTATATAATGAAATATTAAGTAAAAAAAGAGCTCAGGCTGTTTATGATTTGTTAGTTAAATCTTATGGTATCGAAGCAGGTAGGGTTTCAGTTATAGGAAAAGGTGTAGAAAATGCTTTATCAAGTGATATTTTAAGCGTAAACAGAAGGGTTGATTTTATTATTAAGAAATAAATTCAATTAAAAAAATAAAAAAACCCGGTATCACCGGGTTTTTTTATTGACTTTTATTTTCTGAAATATTTCCCATACAACAATTCCAACACTTACTGAAATATTTAATGAATGTTTTGTACCATATTGAGGTATTTCAATACATCCATCAACTTCATCCATCAAAAGTTCGTCTATACCATTTATTTCGTTCCCGAAAATAATTGCTATTTTATTATTTGGCGGCAACTCAAATTCATCAAGCATATTACTGCTTTCAGCTTGTTCAACTGCGAATAACGTATATTTATTTTCTTTTAATATATTAAGCGCTTCAATAGTTTTTTCGAAATATTTCCAATTTACTGATTCTGTAGAACCCAAAGCAGTTTTGTGTATCTCCTTATTTGGTGGTGTTCCTGTGATGCCACATAAGTATATAGCTTCTATCCTGAAAGCATCAGCAGTACGGAAAACCGAGCCTATGTTATGAAGACTCCTGATATTGTCGAGAACAATAGTAACAGGTGTTTTAAGCGAGTCTTTGAACTCCTTTACATTTATCCTGTTTAATTCGGATAGTTTTAATTTTTTCATAAATGCCTATTTATTTATAAAATCTACAGCAATTTTAAAAAAAATATCTTTTATGCCGGTTTAATTTTTATATTTGTTTCATAAATACAAAAACTGTTTTGGCAAATAACAAAGATAATACTATTGTGGAAACGCCTTTGATGAAACAATATTTTTCTATCAAGGCAAAATATCCCGATGCTCTTCTTTTATTCAGAGTAGGCGATTTTTATGAAACTTTTGGAGCAGATGCTATTAAAACTTCTGGGATTCTAGGTATTGTTCTTACCCGCAGAGCCAACGGATCCGCTACTTATGTTGAACTTGCAGGTTTTCCGCATCATGCTTTGGACACATATCTTCCGAAACTCGTAAAGGCAGGACAGAGAGTCGCTATTTGCGACCAGTTGGAAGACCCTAAATTGACTAAAAATATTGTTAAACGCGGAGTTACGGAGCTTGTTACACCCGGTGTTTCATTAAACGACAAGATTCTTGATCATAAAACAAATAACTTTCTGGCAAGTATTCATGTTGAAAACAAAATTACCGGTATTTCTTTTCTGGATATTTCAACAGGTGAATTTTTAATAGCGCAAGGCAGTAATGATTATATTGATAAGCTTCTTCAGAGCTTCCGTCCCAGCGAAGTTATCGTACAAAAAAACAAATTGCGTATGTTTCAGGAACTTTTTGGTGATAAATTTTACACCAATACCTTTGAAGACTGGGTATTTACTAAAGATTTCGCATACGATTTATTGTTAAAACAATTCGGAACAATTTCCTTAAAAGGATTTGGCGTAGAAAATATTAATCAGGGCATTATCGCTTCAGGCGCGGCTTTGCATTATCTAGCCGAAACACAGCATGATAAAATTGGTCACATTACAAAGCTTTCCCGGATTGAGGAAGATCATTACGTGTGGCTTGACAGGTTCACCATCAGAAATCTTGAACTTTTAAGCACGAATAACGAAAATGCGCGTTCATTGGTTGATGTGATTGATCAAACAATTTCACCTATGGGCGCAAGGCTTCTGAAAAGATGGATATTGCTGCCATTGAAAGATAAACATCCTATTGATGAAAGATTTAATATTGTTGAATACATTTTAAAACATGAACAATTATCGGAATTGCTTCATCAAAATATTAAATTTATCGGTGATTTGGAAAGATTGATTTCAAAAGTTGCTGTAGGTAAAATTTATCCCCGTGAAGTTATTCAGTTAAAAAAAGCGTTAGAGGCTATAATTCCTGTAAAAAGTGAGTGTGGAAATGCTTCGGATATAGCATTAAATAAAATTGCAGAACAGCTTAATCCATGCAGTATTATCGTCGAAAAAATAGAAAAAGAAATAAATCCTGATTCTCCTGTTTTATTAAATAAAGGAAATGTAATAAACTCAGGTGTTTCAGCGGAACTTGACGAATTGAGAAATATTGCTTTTTCAGGAAAAGATTACCTCCTGAAAATACAACAACGTGAAATAGAAAAAACAGGAATCAATTCGCTAAAAATAGCATATAATAATGTTTTTGGATATTATATAGAAGTTACCAATACACATAAAGATAAAGTACCGTCAGATTGGCAACGTAAGCAAACGCTTGTGAATGCTGAAAGATACATTACAGAAGAATTAAAACAGTACGAAGAAAAAATATTAGGAGCTGAAGAAAAAATACTTGCAATAGAAACTAAATTGTTTAATGAATTAGTACTAACATTGAATGATTATATTGAGCCTGTGCAATTGAATGCTTCTTTAATTGCAAGATTAGATTGTCTTCTTTCATTTGCCTGCATTGCAAAAAAATACAATTACTGTCGCCCTGAATTGAACGAATCAAGTATTATTGATATTAAAAAAGGGCGTCATCCGGTTATTGAACAACAACTACCTTTGGGCGAACAATATGTCTCCAACGATGTTTACCTCGATAATGAGAAACAACAGATACTTATTATTACAGGTCCCAATATGTCGGGTAAATCGGCGTTATTGCGTCAAACTGCATTAATTGTGCTGATGGCGCAAACCGGTAGTTTTGTTCCCGCCGAAAGTGCGAATATTGGATTGGTTGACAAAATCTTTACAAGAGTAGGCGCTTCCGATAATATTTCATCAGGAGAATCGACCTTTATGGTTGAAATGAACGAAACGGCAAGTATTTTAAATAATATTTCCGACAGAAGTTTAATACTTCTTGATGAAATAGGGAGAGGAACCAGTACTTACGATGGCATTTCGATAGCTTGGGCTATTGCTCAGTTTCTTCATGATCATCCTTTGTTCAGAACTAAAACACTTTTTGCCACACATTACCATGAACTGAATGAAATGGCTTTATCAATGCCACGAATTAAAAATTTTCACGTTTCCGTTAAAGAGCAAAATAATAAAGTTATTTTTCTGCGAAAGCTTACACCCGGTGGGACAGAACATAGTTTTGGTATTCATGTTGCAAAAATGGCAGGAATGCCTGCATCCGTTATTGATAAGGCAAATGAAATTCTTATTCAGCTTGAACAATCGCATAGCAGTGAAAAACTTTCAAGCAAAACCAAACAAATTACAAAACAATATTCAAGTGGTGGGCAGCAGCAAAAAGATTTTCAATTAAGTTTTATTCAGTTAAACGATCCTTTGTTGGAACAGATCAAACAAGACATATTGAATATTGATATTAATACACTTACGCCTGTTGAAGCATTGATGAAACTCAATGAAATAAAAAAAATCATAGGAGGAAAGTAAAAAAAACGTAAAAAAACATTTGAGTTATTTTTTTTTGAATTATATTTGCATGCTGTAAAGTAAAAAAGCGAGAATAGCTCAGTTGGTAGAGCACGACCTTGCCAAGGTCGGGGTCGCGGGTTCGAGTCCCGTTTCTCGCTCAAACTCCTCTCTTTATTGAGAGGTTTTTTTTCTGATTATGCTTGTTCTTAACAGATTTGCGTGAGCAAAGGTGATTAGAACAAGTAATACCGATAGGAACAAAATAATATTTTTCGCAAACTTGTTCCGTATCGGTATAAATGCCCAGGTGGTGGAACTGGTAGACACGCAGGACTTAAAATCCTGTTGCCATTGCGGCAGTGCGGGTTCGATTCCCGCCCCGGGTACGAGAAAAGCGGTTGTTGAAAAATGACCGCTTTTTTTTGTACAACATTTTTTAAAACTATCTTATGTCAAAACTCAAACTCGACCTTCACGAAATATATAATAAAAATTGGCTTATCGATAAAACCTTCCAAGATATTATTGAGGAAGCTCTATAAAAAAAGATTAAGGAAGTTGAAATAATTCCCGTTAAAGGTAGAGTTTGAGTTTTGACATAAGATAGTTTTAAAAAATGTTGTACAAAAAAAAGCGGTCATTTTTCAACAAC
>JAAXXA010000630.1 GCA_013334735.1 Bacteroidota bacterium | reverse complement strand
AGTATTCGTATATACTAGAAAAACCGATTAATATTTTATACAAAAATACAATTTTATCATATAAATCAAAACCGTGAAGACAGCATATTATAAACAAAACTTTTTACTCCAGCCTCTTTCATAGAGTTGCCAAGTGATATGAAGCCATGTTTTTTAATATTCAAAAAGTTTTCTTTTTCAGATATTTTTAAAACCCTGTTCACAAGCTCAATTGTACCATAAGATTCTTCTTTTTCAGTTTCGGTAATACCAAGAAAGTTTGTGTTTTTAAGAAGAAGGCTGCAATGTCCGTGAAATATGGCATTTATATCGGGACGTTGTTTGTAAATTGCAAAATGCAACATACTTTCCGAAGAAGGATTTCTTGTGCCTGTGGCATATACAAGATGTTTTTCCATATCGCAGCCGGTAACTTTTACAAAGCTATCATCAGTCAATTCTTCTTTTAAACCAACCGAAGATCCTGTTATTATAAATTCGTTACTATTTGAATTTATTCTAAAACTAAGGTTCCCGTATGAGCCTCCCTGATATGGCGGCGCAAGATTTTTCTCATGAAATATTTTACACCAATATTTAAGCTCACCAATACGTGAATCGAATGTTAAGATTTCGTTATTTAAAATGGTTTTAAATTTTACGCCGGTATATTGTTCCATAAAAGTATTTATTTTACTATACTGGATAAATTTATGCGTTTTGTTTTATTAATATTTTGGGCTAAAGCCCTCTCTTCCTCTCATTTTATTATCCACGACCTGAGCTTCGACTTCGCTCAGCTACCAAAGGTCTTGGCAATTTATAACGGCTTTTCATTTCACACTTTCAATTATTCTTTCAACCGTCTGTGTTTAATATGTTTTAAGTTTATTTCTTAATTATTTCAATATATTTAATTTCATAATAATGATAGTCGTGTGTACAACGGTTTAATTTTTCGCCCAATTCTATTTTAACTTTTATTGGGATATCAATAATACCGGCTATTATTTCTTTGTTCGGCAGATTGTCTGCTTTGATAGTATCATTACCTATTTTAATAATCCATCCCCAACAACATCCACACTTTAGCGGGTCGAATCCGATTATTTCTCCATCTAATTTTTGAGATTCAACTTGAGTTGAGGATAATGTAAAATTATTTTTAAATGAAATAAATATAATTGAAAATAGTCCAATTGCTATTAAAAACATTCGATTTTTCATTCTTTTGTTTTAATGGTTTATTATTGTTTTGTTTCATTAAGTATTGAATTCTCCATCCTAAACGCTTGTCAGTAAAAAATTCTTAATAACTTTACCAATATGCTTTATGCCTTGCATTCATGCTCTATTATTTCTTAATTTTACTAAAAACTATTTCACTGATTACCGATTACACCTTTTACTTATTACCATTTTTATCGATTACCTATTTTTACTATCCTAATTCACTATTTTACTAAAAACTATTTCACTGTTCACCGATTACCAATTTTACCGATTACCGATTACCTATTACCTTTTTTACCAATCCCCCCTTGTCCCTTATGCCTTTTGCCTTATAACCTTGTAACTTTGTTAACTTTTCAACTTACAAATCTCATCCCCCGAAGCCTCTACAATCCCTTTCTCTGTAATAATTCCTGAAATATATTTAGCCGGTGTAACATCAAAAGCAGGATTAAGAGCTTCCGAATCCGGCGAACAGACAAGCACTTCATGTATAATTCCATTTTTATCCTGTCCTGTTTGGTATAGCACTTCGTTCATGTTCCTGTATTCAATAGGAATATCTGCGCCTGATTGGCAATTAATATCAATTGTAGATGAAGGTGCCGCAACGTAAAAAGGAATACCATATTCTTTAGCAACTATTGCTTTTTCCAAAGTCCCGATTTTATTAGCCACATCTCCGTTTCGCGCAATCCTGTCGGCGCCTACAATTATTATGTCAACCTTTCCCCGCGACATCAAAAAAGCTCCTGCGTTATCCGCAATAATATTATAAGGAACTCCTTCGTTTTTAAGCTCCCATGCTGTAAGCCTTGCACCCTGAGAACGCGGACGAGTTTCATCGACATAAACAAATATTTTTTTACCCATCCTATGCGCAGTATAAACAGGCGAAAGAGCTGTTCCATAATCTACAAATGCCAACCAGCCTGCATTACAATGAGTGAGGACATTACACTCTTCTTTTAAAAGATCACAACCGTATTCGCCTATTTTTTTACTTGCAGTTGCATCTTCAAGCGCCACATTTTCAGCTTCTGCAACAGCATTTTCCTTAGAGATACAAGCAGCGCAATAAACTCTGTTAACAGCATAAAAAAGATTTTGCGCTGTAGGGCGTGTGTTTTCGATTTCGGTTTTAGCATTTAAAATAAAACTATCATAAATATCTTTTGGAGCCTGCAATGCAGCCTGAGCCATTGCATAACCTG
>JAAXXA010000093.1 GCA_013334735.1 Bacteroidota bacterium | reverse complement strand
ATTCTCCTTACGAAGCCAAAATGATAGAGAAAGGTTTTTCTTATTCATCCAAAACATGGAAGGAATGGACTAAACTTGCTATTGCCAAGCCATTACCGGGTGTTATTGACTTTTTAACTTATGCAAAATCTAAAGGTGTTGAAGCTTTTTTTGTTTCAAATAGGGAAACCGATGAACGTGATGCAACTTTGAAGAATATGATAAACGAAAAAATACCATTCGCTGATACCACACACATGTACCTCAAAGGGAAACAAAGTGATAAAACAGCCCGCTATAACGAAATCAGCAAAAAATATAAGATTATCTTAACTATAGGTGATAATTTGCGCGACTTTAATGAAGTTTTCGGAACCAGAAAAAACGACTATGGTATGAACTTGGTTGACAGCTTGAAAACGCAATTGAGTGAAAATTTTATACTATTGCCAAATCCTATGTATGGTGATTGGGAAAAAGCAATTTATGGTGGTAAATTTCCTTCGGAGCCTGAAAAAAATAAAATGAGAAAGCTAGCTCTAAAATCGTATTAAAATTCAATATAAGGTCTATTGATCCCTATTTGCGAAATACTTTTTTATTAGCTCTATCAATATAGGTTTAATAATTGGTTTTGAGACGTAATCATTACAACCTGCATCCATTGCTTTTTCTCTATCTCCTGAAAGAGCATAAGCTGTTTGGGCAATAATAATAATTTTTTTGTTAAATTGTCGTATTTGTTTGATAGCTTCATATCCATCCATTTCAGGCATTTTAATATCCATAAGAACTAAATCAATGTCGGGGTTATTTCTGCATGCTTCAACAGCCTCAAAACCTGTACTTACTTTTAAAATTTCACTGCAAAAATTTTCGATTGCCAGAATAATTAGCATTTTCGATAAAGCATCGTCTTCGGCAATCAATATTTTCAGATTATTAATTTCAATATTTTCACTTTCATTATAATTAATATTTTTATTGATATTTTGTTCTTCTATTATGCCATTATATGGAATTGTAAAATAAAATGTTGAACCTCCCATCTGTTCGCCTGCCTGATCGGCAGGCAGGGCAGGCAGGTTTTCTAATTCGCTTTCTACCCAAATTTTTCCGCCAAGCATTTCGATATATGCTTTAGAAATAGATAATCCCAAGCCAGCTCCTTCATAATTTCGGGAAAGCGATTCGCTACCTTGCCTGAATCTTTCAAAAATGATTTCTTTTTGTGCGGGATTAATCCCCGTCCCTGTATCTTTTACGAAAAATTCAAGATATTCACCTTTTTTCTCATATCCAAATTTAATGTATCCCTCGCTTGTAAATTTAATAGCATTTTTAACGAGATTTGTAAGGATTGCGTATATTTTTTCACTATCTGTTTTTATTACGGACTCTTCTGTTGGTAATGAATTATTATATAAAAGTTGTATCCCTTTTTTTTCTACTTCACATTTAAAAAAAGTATAAATAAATTCAATTTGTTCGTTTATATTAGTCTCTGAAATAGTAATTTTCTCTTGACCTGATTCTATTTTTGAAATATTGATTATATCGTTGATAATATTGAGCATGCGTTTACCGCTTTTTTCTATGATTTTGATGTAATCTTGCTGTTCAGAGCCTGTAAGATTAGGTTCTTTTAATAATTCGGCAAATCCCAGTATTCCGTTCATGGGTGTTCGTATCTCATGACTCATATTAGCAAGGAAAGCCGATTTCAAACGGTCGCTTTCTTCGGCTTTTTCTTTGGCCTTGATTAGTTCTACTTCTATTCGTTTACGTTCTGCAAGTTCCATCTCCAAGTCATAAGTGCGTTTAGCTACCAAAGCGGCAAGCAATTCTTTTTCGTCGCGTTTTTTAATATTTGATGCTTTAATTTTTACCATTGCCCTAATTTGAGCGATTAATTCACTTTCGTCAATAGGTTTGGCTATAAAGGCTTCGGCTCCTAATTCCAAAGCGCGGATACGGCTCTCTTTATCAACTTTAAGAGCGGTAATAAAGACTATGGGGATATTGTTTAATTTTTTATTTGCTTTAATTTTTTTACACACTTCAAATCCATCCATTCTTGGCATTACAATATCAAGCAGAATAACATCGGGATCTTCTGTTTCAGCTAATTCAAGACCTATTGCCCCGTTTATTGCTGTTAATATCAGAGAGAAAGGAAATGCCTCTTTCAACAGCGCTTTCAAGCTGATCAGGTTATCCTGGTTATCATCAATAGCTAGAATTTTTATTTTTTTATTTTCCATAAAGTACTTCATTTATCGTTTTTAAGAATATTACATTTTCAATAGGTTTTGTAATATAAGCATCAAATCCGTATGCCAAAATAGTTTCGCGGTCGGATGTCATTGCGCTTGCAGTAAGAGCAATAATAGGGACATGCTGTAATTCTGCATTTTTGCGCATTGCTTTAAATGCTTCAATTCCATCCAATTCAGGCAGCGCAATATCCATTAAAATTAGATTTGGTTTATATTTATTAGCTATTTCAACGCTTTTATTGCCATTTGTTGCTTCAATTACAGTATAATTATTTTCAAGAAGCGCTTTAGTTGTAAGCATATTGTCGGGATTATCTTCTACAATAAGTACTACGGGTTTGGTTACAAATGTTTGTAATACCTGCTTTGGTTTAAATGTAGCTATAGTTTCCGGAAATACCATTGTTGCTACTGCATTTTGTAATTCATTTCGGTTTATATCACCTTTTTGAATGAGTTGGTGAATATTGTTTTGTTTTAAAAATGCAAGTTCTTTTTTCGTTATATGTTTTGCTGTTAGTATCAATACAGGAATATGAATTGTTCTTTCTTCTTCACGAATGGTTTTAAGCACTTCAAAACCGTCTATATCCGGCATCATAAGGTCTAAAATCATAGCATCAGGAATAGTTTGTTCTATTGTTTTTATAGCTTCTATTCCATTGTGTGCAACCAAAATATTATAGCCGCTTTCTTCAAGAAAATCTTTTATTTGTATAATGGCAGGTTCGCTGTCCTCAACAATCAAAATGGTTTTAATGGAAGTATCGTGAATAGTTTTATCTGGAATATGGCTGACTGTTTTTCTGAATTCGCTTGCATGTTCTATATCAGTAATTCTGTTTTTTGACTCATATTGCAATGGCAGGGAAAGAGTAAATTCGGATCCTTTTCCAATATTGCTTATAGCAGAAATTGTTCCGCCTAGAATATTGGCATATTTTTTTGCAATGGCAAGACCTAAACCTGTCCCCCCAAACTTCCTGGAGTTACTGCTATCGGCTTGACGGAACTCATCAAAAATATGAGGAAGATTTTCCCCGGATATACCAATACCAGTATCCTTTACCGTTATCAGAATGTTATTATCTTTTAATATTGTTGTAATCTCCACTTTGCCTTTTTCAGTAAATTTTACAGCATTGCTAACAATGTTTTGTAAGATGTGATGGCATTTGCTTATATCGCTTGTAATAAATATATCTGAATCAATTTTTGAATGTTCCAATTTAATTTTTTTCTCTTTAGCCTGAGGACGTATCATACTTACAACATCTGCAATCAGGCTGTTTGCGCCAAATTTTGTTATTTCAATTTCTTCGCGTCCGGCTTCTATACGTGAAATATCAAGAATGTCGTTAATAAGATCGAGCAGATGTTTTCCGTTTCGTTCTATCACTTCAAGATAGCTGTATTCTTCATCGGGAATTTGTTTGGCAAGGCGGCGGTTCAGTACGCCCGAAAGAGCAATAACAGAGTTAAGAGGAGTTCTGAGCTCGTGGCTCATATTTGATAAAAATGTGGTTTTAAGACGACTTGTTTCGTCCAATTGTTTTTTCTGCATTTCCAACTCAATATTCTGCTCCACGAGTTCTGCAGATTGCGATGAAAGTTCTGTTTTCTGCATTTCCAGTTCACGGTTTTGAAATTCTAATTTTTTTGAAAATTCTTGCATCTTATGATAAGCCAATATCCCTTCTACGCGTGTGCTTAGTGTAATAAGAATTTTTTCAATCAATTGAATGGATTGTTTACTATACGAGCTAATACTGGCTAACGAAATAATTGCAATAACCTCCTTATCTGCATGAATTGGTATGGTTATTATTTCGTGAGGGATAAATTTCCCACTAACCGTGTAGAAAACAAATCGTGTATCATCATGAATGTTTTTAATATGCTGAATCTTGCGGGTAGCAATGACCGAACCAAATTCCCCCTCGAAAGTATCGGCGGCAAAGGATTTTTTAGCATTTTTATCAGCGCCTAAAGATTCGAAATGATTATAAGTTTTTTTATCATCACTTAGCAGATAAATCGCAGCCATTTGTGAACCTGTATGCTTAGCTAACCCATTTAGTGTGGCTTGAAAGAATTTTTTTGCATCATATTCACTCAGCATTAATGCTGCAAGATTAGCGAACTTTTCGTCTAAATCATTATTCTCCTGAATGTTGTCAACCATTGTATTGAAAGAGAGGGATAACTCACCAAACTCATTTTTTGAAGTATATAAACTTCGTGCATTCATATTCCCGTTTTTAAAGCGTTCAGAAGCATCTGTAAGCTCATCGAGGGGCTTTTTTATATTTCTCAATAATCTGAAGTAAATTATAATTGAAAGCAATAAAATTATTGCTGCCATCAGTATTAATTGATTGTCAAGAGATTTTTTTAAATTTGTAGAATTGTTATATAAAGAATCAGCTTTTATTATAGAAAAATCATCTATTTTTTTGATTTTAGACATCATTTGTTCTCTGTATATACCAATATTACCTGTAGGCAGTTGGTTCGCTATAGCTTTTTCGATCTCTCCGGAAAGAGCGAGTTTGGTATTTTCCTGACGGGCAGTATTCCAACTTATAAAAGCATTGTAAGCTTCATCTAAATCAGTACGAGAACCCAAATATTGTTCCTTCAAAATATCGAATTGCAGAAGTGCATTAGCTGAAGATAATTCAATTAGTTGTATGTCGTTTTGTTTTTCATGAGCAGTATTTGCCAACATTAAGTCTCTTTCAAGTATGCGAATGTTTAGCAAACTTGACTGAAGGTTGCCCAATGCCCTTCTAACTTTAAAAGGGTGTTCATAAATAATTTCTGTTTGTTTATGAATTAGGTCAGACTGCCAGTATGAAATCACTCCCAGTGCAATAACAAATAGAAGAATGGTCGCAAAGCTAAGCTTTAGTTGCACCCCGATTTTTAGGTTTTTCATATCCATAGTTTTTTATTTTTTTAACGCTGAACAAAATATATTTTCTTACACTGATAAAACTTGTTATTATTCAGAATCTCCATGTGCTTTATAATGTTTGTTCTTTGCCCCAATTTTAGTTTATTTGAAATATTGCCGAATGAGGATATGCTTCATGGTAATTGCAGTTCATTAAAATATTTCTTTCGGATTCACCTGTAACTAAATAACCTCCATTTGCTAAACAATTTGTTGCTTTTTTTAGAATAATTTTTTGAAATTCATAATTATAATAAAAAAGCAGATTAGCACATATTATCAAATCGAAGTCGCCAAAAATACTTACAGGAGGTGAATTTGTTTGTTTGTTAAGTAAATCGAACGCTGAAAAATTAATTCTTTTTCTCAATTCAGGTTTAATTGAATATATTTCACCTTGTTTTATGAACCATTGTTCGGCGCGTTTCATGTTCAAATTGTTTAACGCCGAAGCAGGATATTCCCCTTTTATTGCTTCTTGCAATTGCGATTCGGAAATATCTGTAGCAAAAATACGGTATTTTATTTCTTTATTATTTGCATTTTTAAGTTCTTCCAATAGCATGGCTATGCTATATGCTTCCTGACCGGCAGCGCAGGCAGTGGACCATATCCGTATTTCTTTTCGGTTAGTATTTTTCATTTTCTGAATAAGTTCAGGCAGCAATATGTGTTCAAGGACTGCAAAAGTAAGAGGGTTGCGGAAAAACTCGCTATAACAAATGTGCAGTGAATCAAAAAAGCTGATGGCTTCTTCATAATTTTGCTCTATCAGTTTAAAATATTCATCAATCACAAAACAATTTGTGAATTTCATCCTTCTCTGAAGCGATTTTAGTAGAAAAATTTCATCATAAATAGAAATATCAGAAAAGAACAAATATTTTTCCAGAGTTGTTTTTAATTGTGAAATATTTTGTTGAGTAAGCTCGCTTTGTATGTACATATATGTATTTATTGTACGATAATAATATTTAACATTTCAAAGATATGCAATTTATTTAATGATTTTGCGTAAAGTTAAGATATATAATACAGTGGGGGCTTTTCGATACAATTTTGTTCTTAGAGTGTTTGCTAATTGGGTGATGTGTCGAGGTGGACGGAATTTCTCGAAGTCCACAGTTTTATATTTTTATCAAAATGAATAATAGTAAAAAATTATGCTTTTTACGAAATATCACTTATGCAACTGATGTTACGCAAATTCATATTTAATTGTTAAAGTCACTCAGAGCCGACACGATTATTTTAATTATCATTAAAACAGATAGTCCTAAAATCGTGGCGTGTCGAAGAGTGGCTGTCTATATAGCGGTCGTCTTCGACTATCTTTTCCTTTCACTACGTTGCAGGAAAATCAGCTCTCCGCCATGGCGGACTGACCGCTATATTAAATTCAGTTTTATAACATAATATCAGTTATATAATTCTTTTTGTTATTAAATTTTCAATTCTTTTAAAAAATTGATATGGGGTATATGTACGCCAGTCTATATTATTGAGTTCACCGCCAAAAGAAATATAATAATGAATATTACATGACTGAAATTCGTTAAAAACATGCTTCCTGAAATTAACTGCCGCTATCCAACCATTTTCAATATCTTCGTACCATTCCTGATAATAACAATCATCAGAAGCATGAAAATTTAAAATATTTTCGCCTAACAAAATAAATTTATTTATCCCTTCGCTCATCAAACTTTCGATGATGTTCCGTTTAAGAAACATAATGTCATTATTAATGCAATCGTTCCATTCGCCTATAAATTCTATAATACAAAACGAGAGTTCATAATCTACATAAAGTATTTTTATGTAAAGAGTAGGGGAGCCTATATAGTCCCACTGTGGATGGATCAGATAATTATAAATAGCGTGAGTAAATTCAAATTCGTTATATTCTCTTTCAAAAAAAGGAGATCTTTCATCTTCGGATGCGATATAATAATTTCGCCAGTTCCAGTATGGTTCAATATCGTGCATTAAATCTGTTAGTATAGGATTTCGTAATATGTGGTATCAAAAGGAGAGCAAAAAACAGTGTCGTTGTAAGCAATATCATTGCCATGCTTTGTAACGTGCCAGCCGATTACAACATTTTGGCTCCCATAGGTTTTACATTTTGTTGTAACATCATAATTTTCACCATAAGCTTTATTGACAATATTTGAGCAACATTCATAGCAACTCAGGAAGCCGAAAGTATAGGAATATGCAATAAAATCGTTATCATCAAAAGGAGTATTATTTTTTACATGTAATTTAAGATAGCCTACCGGAAAAATTTCATAAACAGGAGTGTAAGTGTTACCGGCTTGAAAATCGTTTCCGGAGATATCTACGGTTAAATCAAAATACTTGTTTTTTGAGATGAAAATACGATAGCCGTTAGAAAGTTCTTTATCGAATTTGAAAGTAAAATTACCATTTGCATCAGTAGTAGTAGAGGCTATATCAGAATAATTGGAATTATAAAAACCCGAAGATACTTTACTCGTAGAAATAGTAACGCTGGCATCAGCAATATATATTTTAATGTTAGGATCGTAAACGCTTCCATTTATAATTATGGAGCTTTTATCTTTCTTGCAGGAGTTAAAAAATACTGTAATAGGCAAAAGTAAAATGCAAAGGATAATTATACTGTATAAACGGTTCATCGTTTATTATTCGTAAATATTTTTTCTATGTCCTACTGCAATTATATCTATAACAAGGATATTATCGAAAATATCGTAAATAATCCTGTAATCTCCTTTCCTAACACGATATCCATCACGATTTTTAAGTTTTTTATGACCTATAGGTCGAGGGTTATAACTTAGGGATATTATTACATCTAACAGTTTTTCCGAAATATTGTCGGGCAATTTGTCAAGTTGTTTCCTTGCAGTTTTAGTAATAACAACGGAGTATTTATGCATTTTTTCTTTTTCCTTTACGTTCGGACAAATATTGTTCTAAAGGGATTCTTTCTTCTTTACGTGCTTTAGCAAGATCGTATAACCGGATATCATCTTTTTCTTCCAGCTCATCAAGCAATCTCATATACTCTTTTATTGAAAGAATAACAGCTATACGATTACCGGTATTGTCAACAATAAAATTTTCTTTAAGCATAGGGATAGTGTTTAGTTAGCGAATTTTTGTTCTGTTTAAACATTATGCAAATATATACATAAAATTTGTAAAAAAGAATCAAAAAAATCAAACAAACTTGTTAGTAAAATGTATTTATTTTTAAAAATTTGTTTCTTAATAAAAATTCACGTAGGTTTGAACTGTAATTAGAGTCTGTCTGTAAACTCAAAGTATGAAAATAAAAAAT
>JAAXXA010000629.1 GCA_013334735.1 Bacteroidota bacterium | reverse complement strand
TCCTTCACTTCTAACAACTAAAATGAATAATGAGATTGCTTTAAGTTTTGTTGATTATTTTTCGGATATAAATTATGGCTTTGTTTCATATTCGCGGAATTTTAAAAAATACGGAATGTTCGATGCCTCTATGCAATTCATTAATTATGGAAAGTTTACAAATGCTGATGCAACAGGTGAAACTTACGGCACTTTTACGGCAGGAGAATACGCATTGAATATTGGCTGGGGAAGGCAGCTCGACTCACTTTTTTCGATAGGGGCAAATCTTAAAAATATTTATTCCAATTTAGGTGATTATCATTCTTACGGTATTGCTGTGGATGTTGCAGGAACATATTCCAATTCAAAAAAACAGCTTACGGCAACATTTCTTGCTTTAAATATTGGCAGACAATTGGCCTACTATACTCAAGGGAATAACGAACCATTACCTTTTGAGCTGCAAATAGGTGTTTCTAAGAAACTTTCACATACTCCATTCCGGCTATCCCTTGTAGTAAGGCATCTGGAGAAATGGGATTTAACTTATACAGATCCTGCTGATATTAAACCTACCGTTGATCCATTAACAGGTGAAGCATTACCTGAAAAGAAATTTAGTAAGTTTCTGGACAAAGGGATGAGGCATGTTGTTATCGGAGGAGAGTTTTTACCTACAAAAAATTTCACAATTCGTTTGGGCTTTAATTATGAAAGAAGAAAAGAGCTTCTCGTTGAATCTAAATCAGGAACAGTAGGCTTTTCATGGGGATTTGGTTTCAAAATTAAAAAATTCAATTTCAGCTACGCCAGAGCTGCATATCATTTAGCAGGATCACCAAATAATATTACTATTTCAACAAATCTTTCCCAATATTATAGCAAAACATTTTTGTAATTATAGAACGCGGATTTTTCAAGATTAATTTTGATTTTATTTAGTGTCTGTCCGTAATTTCAACACAATACGTCATTGCGAGGAGGTACGACGAAGCAATCTCTTAGCTCTCAATGATGAGATTGCTTCACTGCGTTCGCAATGACGACTTTGCAAACAGACTCTATTTAATCTTTGTTTATCATAATTTTCTGCGTCATCTGCGTTCTATTTTTTAAGAATTTGTAGTTTCGGATTTTTGTATATTTTTGTAATATTATTGAATAACTTAATTTTTGCATGACACTCTTCAACAAGTTCCTGAAATGCGGAAGGTTTATGAGAGACATAATGATTTATTCATGTGAAACTTGAGTCATTAACTGATGTTATGAAAATTAATATTTATTTGTAAAAGTCACTCAGAGCCGACACGATTAATAAAATTATCAATTAATACAGATAGTCCTAAAATCGTGGCGTGTCGAAGAGAGGTTGTCTATATAGCGGTCGTCTTCGACTATCTTTTCCTTTCTCTACGTTGCAGGAAAATCAGCTCTGACTGACCGCTATATTAAATTCAGTACTTTTGCGCGACATCAGTTAAATTTTCAAATTATACTTCGACTGAACAAGTTTGCAAAAAAGAGCAAACTTATTCGCTCAGCATCACTGGTTCTAATCAGTTTTGCTTATGCAAACCTGTTAAGAACCAGTATAAATCATTTTCAAATTGGCTTTACTAAAATGAAAGTAATTGTTGATCCTAATTCGGGTTTTTGTTTTGGAGTAGTATTCGCTATCCGCGTGGCAGAGGAAGAGTTAGAAAATAGCGGTAAATTATATTGTATTGGCGATATCGTTCATAACAACAGAGAAGTTGAAAGACTAACATCAAAAGGATTTATTATTATTAAACACGAGGATTTGAAGGACATTCGAAATTCCAAAGTTCTTATACGCGCTCATGGCGAACCTCCCGAAACATATAAAATTGCTCTTGAAAACAATCTCGAACTTATTGATGCATCCTGCCCTGTTGTGTTAAAATTGCAAAACAGGATACGTATAGGTTATGAAGAAATGCAAAAAAAAGGAGGTCAGATTGTTATTTATGGAAAAGAAGGTCATGCGGAAGTGAATGGTTTAGTTGGTCAGACTTTGGGAAATGCTATAATTGTGAGTGAAGACGCCGATTTGGATAAAATTGATTATTCAAAACCTTTGCGATTTTATTCGCAAACAACTCAGCCTGTAATGGGTTTTCAAAAAATGATTAATGGAATAAAAGCAAGATTTGAAAAATCAGGAAAAAATGAAAACCCCGATTTTATTCCGTATAATACTATTTGTAATCAGGTTTCACATAGAGAGCCAAGGCTTAAAAAATTTGCTGCTGAACATGATGTTATTATCTTTGTAAGCGGGAAAAAAAGTTCTAACGGACTTTTTCTATATGAAGTTTGTCATTCTATTAATCACCGGACTTATTTTATTTCGGATAAAAATGATTTAAAAAGAAGTTGGTTTAAAGATGTAAAATCAGTTGGCGTATGCGGCGCTACTTCTACT
>JAAXXA010000628.1 GCA_013334735.1 Bacteroidota bacterium | reverse complement strand
CAATTTATGATTTTTTTTTCATCAAAAATATTTTCTGTTTTTTCTTTAATAACAATATTCGTATGTACTTTTATATCTAATGAAATAAAAGGGCAGGATATTCATTTCTCACAATATTTTAATTCCCCTCTTTTAACAAATCCAGCTCTTACAGGAGCAGTTAAAAGTAATTTTCGTTTAGTAACAAATTATAAAGAACAATGGCGAAGTATAGCTACTCCATATAAAACTTTCGCTTTTTCTTATGATATGGGCGGTTTTATAAAAAGAGCTGATAATGGATTTTTAGCTACAGGAATTTCTTTTATAAGCGATAAAGCGGGTAAATCTCAATTAGGATTAAATCAAATTAACTTATCTTTTGCATATCATTTAAGGATTTCTTATAAAAGTATTGTTTCTGCTGCCATTCAAGGTGGTTTCGCGCAACGCAGCTTAAGTTATGACAAACTTGAATGGGGTAACCAATTTAACGGTTCGGGTTTTGATCCAAACTTACCTTCATTTGAACCTACTAATTCTAAAGGTTGCTCTTATGCTGATTTTGCTGCCGGTTTGCTGTGGACTTATGGAGAAGGAGAAATGTTTGCACCTTCAAATAAATCTCTTAATTTCAATTTAGGAGTTTCTGCTTTTCATGTTAACAAACCCGTTCAATCTATTTACACCCGGTATAAAAAAAGATTACCTATGAAATTTGTCGTTCACGGTTCATCTATTTTTGATATAAAAGACGAAAGGATATTTTTAATTCCATCATTCACATTTATGCTTCAGGACAATTTTAAATATATCATGGGTGGAGCCATGTTACGTTACAGCTTAATAGAAAAATCAAGATTTACAGATTTTGTAAAAGGAGCGCAACTTTATTTAGGATGTTATTACCGCTATCTTGATGCTGTTGTACCAACAATTCAATTTGAAATAGCTCAATACGGAATTGGTATCAGTTACGACATTAATACTTCCAATTTGACCAAAGTTACTTATGGCAAAGGAGGTCTTGAATTTTCTTTACACTATATCCCTGTTCAGAAAAAAATTATTGCAATAAAAACTCCCAGATTATTTAACTAAAAAACAAAGCGATATTAAAAAAAAACTTCTTTTACAAGCATTGTATTAGTAAAACCCAAAAATTGTGAATAAACGAACTTACTTAATATTTTTCTGCATTTTTTTACTGAATATTTGTTCACAAAAAATATTTTCTCAGCAATCAATTCAGTTAAAGCTCAAAAACAATTCATCGAAACAAGCTTTTTTCTGTGCTATTAAAGGCGAAAAACTTAATGTAATTGCATTAAATAAATTTGACAATGATATAGTTAAATTCAGATTCGACCGCCACCTTCCTGTTGGTATATACAAAATTTATATTTCTGATAGCGCATTTGTTGACATTATTATCGATAAAGATACCGTTATTGCGATAGAAGCATCTTATAAATCGAAAATTGACAGCATAAAAGTGATTGAAGGAAACGATAATAAAAAATATTATCAATACATAAATTACAAAACAAATATCCAAAACAAATTAATAAAAGCAATCACTCTTATTAATCAAAAAAAACAGAAAAATTCTAATTCTCAATCCGAAGAACGTATTAATTTTATAAAAGGTTATTTTGCTTTTGATTTGCAAAAATATACTGAAGCGCTTATTTCTAATGATTCTTCATTTTTTGTTTCCAAAGTAATCAAAGCGATGCAAATACCAAATACCAACATTTACCTTTTGGAACACCCCGACAGCAATGTTTACCGAAACGATCCCGAGTTTCTGCTTAGCCATTTTTTCGACAATATTGATTTTTCAGATTCATCTTTCATTAACACTGAATTGTATTACCGTACAATAAAATATTATATCGAGAAACTTGTTTTACCCAGAAATGTAATCGGTTTTAATTATGCTAATGATTTTATTCTGAATAAAGCCAAATCAAACTATAAAGTGTATTGCTATATTATAGAACTTTTGATTGATTTATACGAAAATACTCAACTTGAAGAAGTATATGTAAAACTATATACCGATTATTTATTAAAAAATTCAAAAGAAATAAATCAGGATAAACTTAATAAAATTACCGCCAGAGTTAATATTATTAACAGCTTGAAAATTGGAACTGTTGCTCCTGAAATATCAGGAAAAGACACTTTAGGGAAAGAAATAAAATTGTCCGATATAAAGTCAAATATGGTACTTCTTTTCATTTGGACCTCATATTCAAAACATGCAGGAGAAACTATAGAGCAGCTCTCCGATCTTTATAAAAAATTTAAAGACTATGGTTTTAAAATTATTTCTGTTTCGCTTGATACTAATGAGGTTCCGTGGAAAAATGTTTTAAATAAACTTAAACCGGAATGGACAAATGTTATAAATTTACAAGGGCTTAACGGATCTATTTCAAAATCTTAC
>JAAXXA010000627.1 GCA_013334735.1 Bacteroidota bacterium | reverse complement strand
TAAAAAATATGATTTAAGCCGGCAGGTTGATGCTTTTAAAGTAATTTCATTTAATGCCCGTAACTTTGATCTTTATAATTACAAAAAAAATTATGTTTATAATTTTAAAATCAAGAATGAAATTTTTTCTTTTTTAAAGAGGGAGTCACCCGACATTGTGTGTTTTCAGGAATATGTATATGATACAACAGGGGCATTTCAAACAACTGATACTCTTAAAAAGTTTCTTAAAGCAAAAAATCCTCACGTTTACTATACTGTAAATTCACGAAATAAAAACTTTTTTGGTGTTGCCACATTTTCCAGATTCCCTATTGTTGGTACAGGGAAAATTGATTTTAAAACAGTTTCAGGGAACATCTGTATTTATACCGATATAAAAATTAATTCCGATACTGTTAGGGTTTACAACGTCCATTTCGAATCAATAAGATTTAAAGCGGAAGATTATGCTTTTGCAAAAAGTCAAGCGCAGAAAAAAAACGAAAAATTTGATCTTCAAAAGAGTTCCGAAAAAATTCTAGTCCGGCTTAAAAAAGCTTTTATTAATCGCGCTCCTCAATCTGTGCTGGTTGCAGAGCATATTAAAAAATGTAAGTATCCTGTTATTTTATGCGGAGATTTCAACGATACGCCTACTTCTTATGCATACCATAATATTGCGCGCTATCTTACCGATTCATTTGTAGAAAGCGGTAATGGTATAGGTCAAACTTATGCCGGTGTTTTTCCATCTTTCCGTATTGATTACATTATGCATGGTAAACAATTCAAAGCATATAATTTTGAAACTGTTTATGAAGAAATGTCGGATCATTATCCTGTGAAATGTTATTTAAAAATTGTAAAGGAAATTAAGTAGAAGTTGTTAAAATTACTATATTTGAAATGAATTAAGATTTTAGAATTATGATTTATGATTTAAAAGCTGATTTTCAATCTTAAATCAAAAATCTCAAATCAAAAATAATATTAATACTTAATATTACTGACAAGACCAAATAATGCCAGAATTTGAACTCACCTCCGATTTCCAACCTACCGGCGACCAGCCGGATGCGATACGCCAGCTTGTTGAAGGCATAAAAAGAAATGACTATGCACAAACTTTACTTGGAGTTACCGGTTCCGGTAAAACTTTTACTATAGCCAACGTTATTCAGGAAATTAAACGCCCTACTCTTATTTTAAGCCATAACAAAACACTTGCAGCACAGCTATATGGGGAGTTTAAACAATTTTTTCCAAAAAATGCCGTAGAATATTTTGTTTCATATTACGATTATTATCAGCCGGAAGCCTTTATACCATCAACAAATACTTATATTGAGAAAGACCTTGCCATTAACGATGAAATTGAAAAATTACGTTTAAGTACATCATCCTCATTACTTTCCGGACGAAGAGATGTTATAGTGGTATCTAGTGTTTCGTGTATTTATGGTATTGGAAACCCTGATGATTTTTCATCAAATGTAATTCGGATTCAGAAAGGTGAGAATATTGGCAGGAGCAAACTTCTTTATATGCTTGTTAGCTCTATGTATTCACGAAACGAACTAAATTTCAACAGAGGGCATTTTCGGGTAAAAGGCGATACTATTGATGTATTTCCTGCTTATGCAGATATAGCTTATCGTATATATTTTTTTGGTGACGAAATAGAAAGCATGGAATCTTTTGATCCTGTTAACGGTTACAAAATTGAGGATTTTAGCAGCTTATCAATATATCCCGCAAATATTTTTGTTACTTCTAAAGATAAGATGAAATCTGCTATTACCGAAATTCAGGATGATCTTTATAAACAAACTGCATATTTCAGGGAAAACGGGAAAGATATGGAAGCAAAACGCCTTGAAGATCGCGTGGGTTATGATATTGAAATGATGATAGAACTTGGCTATTGTTCAGGCATCGAGAACTATTCAAGATATTTTGATGGCAGGAAGCCCGGTTCGCGCCCATTTTGCCTTATTGATTATTTTCCGGACGATTATCTTTTTGTAATTGATGAAAGTCATGTTACCGTTCCTCAAGTCAGAGCAATGTACGGGGGCGACCGTTCACGTAAGCAAACTCTTGTTGAATATGGTTTCCGATTACCTTCAGCAATGGATAACCGCCCGCTTAAATTTGATGAGTTTGAAACTATGCTTAATCAGATAATTTTTGTAAGCGCTACTCCTTCTGATTATGAAATGCAAAAATCAGATGGTATTTTAGTTGAACAGCTTGTCAGACCTACAGGATTACTCGACCCTGTTATAGAAGTAAGACCCTGCCAGAATCAGGTTGATGACCTTTTGGATGAAATTGAGAAACGTGTTATATTAAAGGAAAGAGTACTCGTAACAACCCTTACAAAGCGCATGGCGGAAGAGTTGTCGAAATATCTTACAAAACTAGATATTCAATGCAGGTATATTCACTCT
>JAAXXA010000626.1 GCA_013334735.1 Bacteroidota bacterium | reverse complement strand
TTTCTCCCTCTCTCTCAACTACCAACAGTGTCATTCCGAATGAAGCTTAGCGGAATGAGGAATCTCTTTTTTATTATATTTGCGTAACATCAGTTAATAAGATTAAACTTAATGTCTTTGCGACTTTGCGAGAGAACCACTATAAATGATAAAACAAAACGTATGAGATTAAAAAACTTGTTTAAAATTTTGTTTCCTTAAGCAACTTTCCTTTATCATATATTTGTTCCTTGATCTTCTTTCCGTCTTTATCCCAATATATCCATTTCCCATCATTAGAGCAATCGAAATAATTTCCTTCGCTTTCCTTCTGTCCGTTTTCGTACCAATAAACAGCCATTCCATTTCGATAATCATTTACATATATTTCTTCACTTTTCTTTTGTTCATTATCATAATAATAAACCACTTTCCCATTGTATTTATTATTAATAAATTCGGCTGAAGAAGTAATATTTCCTTTTTCATTTCTTAAAATATGGACACCATTTATAAATCCGTTTTTGTAATTAGTTTCAACTGTTTTTATTCCATTTTTAATAATAAATGCAGCTCCGGTGTAAGGAATACCGTTTAGGCACATAGTATCATTTTGATTTTTTAGTTGTGAAATAAAAATATCCTGCGCAAAAGAATAATTTGAAAAACAAATTGCAAATAGGAAAAAATATGTTTTCATCTGTACATTTTTTTAATTTATATTCAATGTCGTTTTTTTAAAAAAATTAAGATATTGTGTAAATTTCAGTCAAAAATATTAATAACTTTGGAACATTGCTTAAAATTTTAATGACAAGATACTAAAATGAAAAAAATTACTGTGTTTATTTGCCTTTGGCTTTATACATTAATTTCATGGTCGCAAACACAAAAAATTATCGCGTATTTTAACAGGCCTGTAAATAATGAGGTTTCCACCGGGATAAACGCTGTTTATTTAGATAAACTATTTGATGATACTTTGATTGCTTATATCAACAGAGCCAAATACACAATTGATATGGCAATATATAGTTTCAACGAATCAGAAGAAGTTACAAGCATTTCCGAAGCTATAAACGATGCTTATTCACGGGGAGTGGCTATACGTTGGATATATAATGGAAGCAGCTCCAACCAGTCCATACAGTTGCTAAATAGTAACATAAATACTTTAGCTAGTCCTACATCCGGTTCTTATGGTCTTATGCACAATAAATTTATGATAATTGATGCAAATTCTAATGATTCAAACGAACCTACAGTATGGACGGGTTCTACAAATTGGACAACAGCGCAATTAAATACCGATGTAAATAATATTATTATAATTCAAGACAAGGAGGTTGCGCTTGCTTACACAACAGAATTTAACGAAATGTGGGGCGGTACAGGTTTAGCGCCAGATATTGAAAATTCTAAATTCGGGCGTTTCAAAACAGATAACACACCCCATACTTTTAATGTTGATGGAACAACAGTGGAGGTTTATTTCAGTCCCTCTGATGGCACAAATTCGAAACTCCAGCGCGCCATCGGAAGCGCAAATACTGATTTATATTTTGGCATTTATTCTTTCACCAATAGTTCAGATGCAGATTCTATTGTTAATAGGATTCAACAAGATGTTTACACTGCCGGTATAATAGACCCAACCAGCCAGTCATATCCGCCTTTTATTACATTGAGTCCTGTAATGGGAGATAATCTTATTAAAGATAAAATAAATGGACTTTATCATAATAAAATACTCATTGTCGATCCTTCCAATCCTGATTCTGATCCTCTAGTGTTTACAGGGTCGCATAACTGGTCTGCGAATGCTGAAACAAAGAATGACGAGAACACTGTGATAATTCATAATGCAACAATTGCTAATATTTATTATCAGTCATTTTATCAGAATTTTACCGACGAGGGAGGAACATTAATTAATTTTTCAGATATAAATTCCAATTCTAAACCTTCGGATATAGCTATTTATCCTAATCCCTGCAACGAATTCACAACCATTAAAATAAATGATCCGTCTATTTTCAATAAAACTGAAATAATCATGTATGATGTAATCGGAAAAAAAGTATTTCCACCCATTTCTAAGAATTACAATTCATTTGTGATCGACACAAAGCAACTGTCCGAAGGCTTGTACTTCTTACGAATTAATACATTCAGCGCAATTGAGATAAAAAAACTGCAAGTGATTAAGTAGAAAATTATTAAGAAAAATTACGGACAGGTATAACAGATTACTATATCTGTTATAAAATATTATTCAATTTTAATAATTTAGCATTTTCGTTTACTTATGATCATTCAGGAAACATACGATTTGTTGAAACTCAAATACGGGGATAGCTTTAAATCTACTTCCATAGAAAAAGTAGTTGTTGGTATTTTATACACGGCAGTCAAGCTTTCTACAGGATATTGCGGTATTGCAAAAACAGAAATAG
>JAAXXA010000625.1 GCA_013334735.1 Bacteroidota bacterium | reverse complement strand
CTTGAACCGCGAACCGCTAGGTTCGAGGTAAGTACCCCGAAGGGGCATCAAATCCTCGGCGAGGAGCTGAAGACCTCTTACGTTCGCCGTTTCGATAACGGCAGGCGATCTTTTTTAATGGGGTATCATTCTCCATGATTAAGGGAATCAACCCAAAAAAAGCGTATTTGACCTAAATTCAGAGTTAACATCAACAAAAGAACCAGTATTTATTATTCCGATAAAAGCCATCAGAACTATATAGTAAAATATAAAAACAAAATATATATTTTTAGTAACACTTAAAAATACATATTTTATTTCACCTGAACTTTTCATAAGCAAATAAACACCAAAAAAGACAAATGGCTCGATAAAATTAACCCCCCCCAAAAAAAATGGTATAATTTTTCCGGAAATATATGATATAGAAAAACATATCAATACAATTCCAAACCAATACTTATAAAAGGTTTTATTTCTGACAAACTCATAGGTATTAATCATTACTATATTTTAATTATTTTTATCCTTATATCTTTATTATTTGTCTTAATGAAAAACATATCTATAAACTATTTTATTTTGCTTTTAGCTTCCATGATTTTCTTATTTCTAATCTAATATCATTATAAATAATATTCGATTTATTGTTTGTTTTATCCCATTTATAAACATAAGCCAACATATAATATGATAAAAATGAAAATGATAGCGCTATAACTTCTGATTTTTGAAAAAAAGATTTTTTTATAAATAAAAGCTGAATAAATTTTTTTATTATAAAAAAATAATCCTCCCTAAGCGATGTATTAGTATATGCTTCGCTTTTCCAGTATCTAACATAACGATTTATAACTGATTCAACATTTTCATGAGTCAAATGGTAAAAAGCTATTTTTTTATCATTTATAATTATCTTATAAATAGATTTTGCATTTGATGTAATGACACAATGCACTTTATTATAATTTATCCTTACTGAATCGGTTTTAAGAATTTTATTTGCATATTCTGCATACCATGGTGAATATTTATTATATTGGCCCATCATATAACCTCTATAAGGTATAGATATCGTATCATAATTCACTTCAATTGAGTGAACGACTTTTACTATTTCATCAGCTAACTCTTTATGAATAAGGTCACTCGCCGTAATTGATATAAACCACTCAGTTGTACATTCGCTTAAAAATATTGACATCTCTTTTGAAAACGTGTTATCATCATTTTCAATCTGAATTATCTTAACATTATTAAATAATTTGGCTTTTTCAACCGTTTTATCATTGCTGTATTTATCTATTAAAATTATTTCATTACACCATTTAAATACTGAAAGACAATTTTCTATTCGTACCTCTTCATTATAAACGCTAATAAATGCAGTTATTCCTTTTTTATAACTTTTCATTTAACAAACAATTAATAATGTTGCTAATTATTTTAAATACTTTATACTTATAGCTGTATTTATTTTTTCATGCCATACAGAACGTATCATATATCAAATATGAAATATTCTGAAATAAAAAATGTAAAGAAATTAATAACAAATACAATATTGACATGGGGTTTTATTATTATCTAATTCTTTGCATCAATCTTAAAGCCACCTATTACAGGTGGAACTAATGCCTTATAAAACCATAAATATTTTGATACCAACCAATGACTTGAATTTATACCATTATCTATTTTATATAAATAGTTATTATTTTTATTTGCCATAAATGCTGCAATTTCAGAAACATTTGAGTCTCCACACAGTAATCCGTCAGCTTTTGACAATAAAATAGCCTCTATTAAAATATCTCTGCCCAAATAATACCGATGCGATTTCCGTGGAAACTCAGAATATGCATTCTTGTAGGATCTATAGCTATTTATTGCTATTACTTTATCTCCGTATCTATTTTTTAGATACTCATAATAGCTTAAACATTCTGTTGAAAGAAATATTTTTGTATATTTTTCATATTCTAATAGTTTATCAATTTTAAAGCATATTTGTTTTTTTGTTGGCGGCAAAGGATGTCTTCTTGCTGTTTTCATCTCTTGTCCTCTGAAATGACAGCCCAATATCTTTTCGCCTTGATAATTATCTTTTATAAACCACTCAAACTCGGTGATTATATCTTTTTTAATTTTTATATACTTTTTATATATATTATACAATTCAGGATCTCTTGTAACCTGAAAACACATTTCTTTTCCCCAAAACGAATCAGTAACTAATATATATTTTGAGGAATAAACTTCCTTTAAATTATATGAGCTCACCTGCTCGAAATAATATTCCCATGCGTTTTCGGTATCATTAATAACATTATTTTCATTATATAATGTTTTAAAATGTTTAAAATCCACTACAGGAATCACTCCAAGTTTATCAGCAATCTTTAAATGATTAAGAACAAAAGAGAAATTAGAAAAAAAACCAGCACCAGGCGAG
>JAAXXA010000624.1 GCA_013334735.1 Bacteroidota bacterium | reverse complement strand
GTTCATAGCACATCTCGCAGGATAAACACAGCCATATTGAATACGCGTTTTTAACTTTGTCTTCATTGCATTTTTCTTCCGTTTGAAGCATTCGCATTATCACACTTGAAGGGTAATCCATTTCATTCGCAACAGGGCAGCCGGCTGTACATTTACCACATTGATAACATTGCCTTATATCTACACCTGTTTTTTGTAATATTTCATCTCTGATATTTACTTCTTTTATATTTTCCGTTTGCATATTCAATTGTTTGTATTTTATATTTATGCAGTTTTATAAGACTTTTACTATATAGAATCTGTTCGTAAACTCATCGTATTTAAATTATATAGTGCAAATTTTAAAATGTAAAATCTAAAGTGCAAAATTCAAAAAACAGTATAAGCGTTGATAATTCTATGTCTTATAAATTTACAATTTGCAATTTAACTTTTGCAATTTGCAATATTTTTATTTTTAGCGACATTATGGACAAACACTATAAAGTGTCTATTTTTTGAAATGGTTCTAAGGCTCTGGTTAAAATTCCATTTAAAAATGCCAATGCCATCCCATAATTAGTAAGCGGAATGTTATTATCAATACCGGGTTTCAAGCGATTTAGAACTTGTTTACGTGTAGCCACACAACCTCCGCACTGTATAACCAAAGCAAAATTTTCTATAGGTTCATTGATGTTATCCGTTCCGCTTACAACTAAAAACTTCAGATTCTTTCCGGTAAAATTTACAATAAGTTTAGGAATCTTCACTCTTCCTATATCTTCACAACTTACAACGTGAGAGCAGCTTTCTAAAATCAAAACTTTATCCCCATCTTTAAGTTTTGCAATATTATAAGCCCCTTCAATCATTCTGTTAAAGTCTCCCTTTAGCCTTGCAAATAAAATACTGAACCCGGTTAAAGGAATATCAGAAGGTACTAATTTGCTAACCTTAGAAAAAGCCTGACTGTCTGTAACCACCAATGCAGGGCGAATTTGAGATGTAAGAAAGAAATGCTCAAGCTCAGTTTCTTTTAATACGATACATATACAATTATTATCCAACACGTCTCTTATAGCCATTACCTGTGGCAAAATCATCCGCGCTTCAGGCGCTTCACTATCAATGGGTGTAACTAATAATACATAATCTTTTTCTTTGACCAAACCTTTTAAAAGCGAAACTTCCTGATATGCAGTTGCGGGAATTGTTTTTTTAATGCCGGTAATAACTTCGTCCGTATTAATTGGATTCACAGTAGAAAAGCTTATAGGTTTTATTCCATAAGTTTTAAAAATTAAATTTGATAATTTTTCATTTAAAGGTTCTATATCTTGTTTGTTATGGATAATCAGAAAGGGTACTTCATGTTTACGCAATAAAGAAATTAAATGTTTTTCGACTTCTCCAAAAAGATTGTTTGTTATAACAATAATAGCGCAATCAATTGACTGAATAACTTCCAGAGTTTTTTTTACCCGCTTTTCGCCCAAAGCGCCTTCGTCATCAATGCCTGCGGTATCAATGATTATAGATGGTCCGATACCAAAAATTTCAAATGATTTTTTTACAGGATCAGTAGTAGTTCCCGGACTGTCCGAAACTATTGACACATCTTGATTTACTAAAGTATTTATAAGTGAACTTTTGCCATTATTTCTACGACCAAAAATGCCAATATGTGGTTTTAAGTCTTTTCCTTTTTTCATAATATAGATATTTAAACTATACTTTGCACGGATTAATTTACCCGATTTAGGTTTTAGGTAAATGGTATAAAGGGATAGGGTATAAGCTGCTCTTCTTTATACCTTTATACCTTTATACCTTATTCCACTATACCTTTTTTCATTCATAAAATGCACTAAATTATCCCGTTTTTAGTATATATTTTAATAGAACAAATCTCTTTCTCCGTTTTTTATACTTTGGAGTTTTTTATAAATATCATGTGTGTCTTTTTTCATCTTTTTCAGTTCAGCCAAAGATGATTCAATCATCAGATAACCTTTGGTTTTAGTTTCATCATCTGCGTAATCTTCCAGATATTCAGCCAGAGTAAGTAAAGAATTGGGAGTGCAAAAATTGTGAATAAACCCGGGCACGCTGTATTCCATAAAATGTTCGCCTGTTCTTCCCGCCCTGTAACAAGCTGTACAAAACGAAGGCACGTATCCTTTTGAAATCAATTCTTTTATCATATTACTCAACGAACGTTGATCATTAATGGAGAATTGTTCTTTATTATAATCCTGTTTCTCGCCATCGGCAATATATCCGTTAATTTCGATATTTGTACCTGCATCAATTTGAGAGCATCCATATTCAATTACTTTATCCCTGACAGCTTCATTTTCTCTTGCAGTTAAGATCATTCCCGTGTAAGGCACAGCAAGACGAAGTATCGCAACAAGTTTTTCAAAATCGTTATCGCTTACCAAATATTTTT
>JAAXXA010000092.1 GCA_013334735.1 Bacteroidota bacterium | reverse complement strand
AAAATGAATATGAATCAAAAAATAACGATTACAATTGGAGTTTTTTTCTTAACTTTTGCTCAAATTTTTGCACAACAAGTAATAGAGGACTCTACAGAAAAACTAGAGGAACCAAAAGCAGAAGTAGTTTTAGAAGAAAAAGCACCAGTATTTATTATAGTTGAACAAATGCCTGAATTTCCAGGAGGCGAAGATTCACTTTATGAATTTATAAAAAAAAATATAGATAGAAAAATTCATAGTCCGTCATCTAAAAGTAAAAAGGTATTACTGACATTTGTTATTGAGAAGGATGGAAGTATTTCAAATATCCAAATATTAATGGGAGAGAACAAAGAATATAATGGAGAAGCGGTTCGTATAATGAAAATTATGCCTAAATGGATTCCTGGGAGACAAAACAGGTTTGTTGTCAGAACACAGTTTAATTTAGTATTTCCATTTAATTAATTTTTTTTATAATACTTAAATTAGTTCATTAGATTTTTTTTAAAATTATATTAAATTATACTTCAGAGAGATGAACGAACAACAATAAAAAACTCATAAATAATTTAACGAAAAAAAGATCTATGTTACAGAACTAACGGTTATTGCATCAGTGTATAACAATCTGCTGCTTACACACCTTACAGATTAGGTTATTTCAAATAGTTGTGCTATTTTTGAGCTTTATTTCGGCAGACAATTAAGTGCTTTTTTTACGGCTCGAAAAACGCTTTTTCATTCTTCGTCTAATGTTTAGTTTTAATGCTGTGTATATTCTATAAGGTTTTTTATGATTTACAAATATTCCTTTCCTCCTGATTCGATAATAACTTTGCCAAAACCCAATACTAACATGCTTTTCAACTAAAGCATTTAATTCTAAAATCAATTTATCATCATCTTTTATTTTAGCTTGATAACTAAAAGTACTTCGTGGAAGCTGAATAATTTCACAAGCCTTGCGAATACTTACATTATGATTTTTAATAATATAAGTAACAACTTCTTTTCTATCACAAGGCTTTAGAGCTTTTTTGCTATAACATCTTTTAATGCTTCATTTAATATAGCTAACTCAGCATACATCTTTTTAAGCTTAGAATTTTCAGTCTCTAAGTCCTATATTCTTTTAAGTTCTTGGGCATCCATCCCGCCGTACTTACCTTTCCAGCGATAGATAGTCTTTTCTGATATCCCATTTGTTCTTGCAATTTCTTGCACTTTAATTCCTTGCTCATGTTGCTTCAACATTGCAATAATTTGGTTTTCGGTAAATTGTGTTGTTTTCATAGTTTTCCATTCAAAATTAATAATTAAAACTGTACGCGCACCGAAAAGGTGCTTGTCGAATTCTATTTTTGAATGGTTTACTTTCAGGGAAGCTTACAGTGTTAATTCTTTTTTTTAATAATATTATAGAAAGCTAATCGGTATAAAAGCTAATAGTTTCCAATTCTTTCAAAAAAAATATAATTCCAATAGACGTATTGCATTAAAAAATTGTATATTTTTGAATAATAAAGGATGATTTTAATAAATAGATGCAATTAATAGTAGCTTAGATAATATGGTTTTATATAGACCAATAAAGAAGTTAGCAAACATTTTTAAACTAAAGAATATGAAAAAAATATATATATGGATACTAATTTTCCTATTTGTAAATATTGGAAAAGCTCAAAATATTGCATTTGAGCAGGTAGAGCCTAATCCAGCAGATCCATATAATTCAGGTAATTTAAGTGGAGGTTTGTATTGCTCTATAGCATTTGCCGATGTTGATAATGACAATGATCAGGATGTGTTAATTACAGGAAATGCTTGCTACATACCTGCCTGTACAAAATTATATACCAACGATGGAAACGGTCTATATACTGCGGTTGTAGGCGCTTCTATTGATAATGTCAGAGAAGGCTCCATCGCTTTTGCTGATATTGATAATGACAATGATGAAGATTTATTAATTACAGGATTAGCGTTTTACGATCCCGACTATGCCCATGTTTACGGTATCACAAAACTCTATAGAAATGATGGAAGTGGAAGCTATACTGAGGTTACAGGAACTCCTTTTGATTTTGTTATTCATAGCTCCATTGCTTTTGCCGATATAGATAATGATAATGATCAGGATGTGTTAATTACCGGATTATCTTTACAAGGCATAATCTCAAAACTTTATAGAAACGATGGAAACGGCAATTATACTGAGGTTACAGGGACTCCTTTTAATGGTGTTCATTTTAGCTCGGTCGCTTTTACCGATATCGATAACGATAATGATCAAGATGTATTAATTACAGGAGAAAGGGGTTACGATGCCAACGATAGTTCTATGGCAAAACTCTATATCAATGATGGAAGCGGAAACTATACAGAGAAAATAGGAACTCCTTTTTGGAGTGTTGAGCGAGGCTCTGTAGCTTTTGCTGATATTGATAATGACAATGATCAGGATGTCCTTATTACCGGAGAAAGCAGTTCCTATCAGCGAATCGCAAAACTATATACTAACGATGGAAATGGCAATTTTACAGAAAAAACAGGAACTCCTTTTATTGGAGTTTGTTATAGTTCCATCGCTTTTTCCGATGTCGATAATGATAACGATCAGGATGTGTTAATAACCGGAGGCATTAATAATGGTTCCAATCACTGCATTGCAAAATTATACACCAACGATGGAAGTGGCAATTTTACTGAAGTTTCAGGTACTCCTTTTGATGGAGTTGAATTAGGTTCTGTTGCTTTTGCCGATATTGATAATGACAACGATCAGGACGTATTAGTTACAGGAAATAATAATTCCGATAAACGCACTGCAAAACTATATAGAAATATCTCTACTGCTATTGGTATTTCAGAACATACTGTTATGGATCAAATATCTATATACTCTAACCCAAACAATGGATTAGTAAATATTGATTTAGGCATTTTAAAAAATGTATCCATTAAAGTGTTTAATGTATATGGGCAATTGATATTTCAAAAAGAAAATATCAACACTTCAATTTATCAATTCGATTTAAATAAAACGCAAGGAATTTACTTTATTCGGCTAGAACCCGAGGGACAAAATCCGAACAGTTTTAAATTGTTTGTTGAATAGACTTAATATATTTAATGAAAAACAATCTACCATTATAATAATAAAAATTATATCTTTAAAAAGTGCGGTGTCAGCACGATAATCACTGACAAAATTTTAATGAAAAAAATTACACTTATTTTAGCATTTTTAATTGCAATAATAGTTAAAGCTAATGCTCAATGGATAGAGCCTTCACAAGTAGCATGGAATAGTCAAAATGTTTATTCTCTTATATCGGACGGGACTAATATTTATGCGGGAACAGGTGGTGCCGGAGTCTCTTTATCAAATAATAATGGAAATAGTTGGACCGCTGTAAATAATGGACTTACGAGTACGGGTATAAGCTCTTTTGCCATAAATGGAACAAATGTTTTTGCTGCAGGCGAGGGTGTTTTTTTGACGACCAATAATGGCGGTTTATGGACTTCTGTTAGTAATGGTTTAACCAATACAACAGTAAATGCATTGGCGATTAGTGGATCTAATATTTTTGCCGGCACTAATGGCGGCGTGTTTTTATCAAGTAATAATGGCGGACTCTGGACCGCGGCAAATACAGGTTTTACGAGTCAGGTTCGGACTTTAGCTATAAGCGGTGCTAATATTTTTGCCGGAGCTTCTAACTATGGTGTGTATTTATCGAGCAACAATGGTGGACTATGGACTTTAGTTAATAATGGTTTAACAAATATTGATGTCGTTTCGCTTGCCATAAGTGGGACAAATATTTTTGTTGGGACTAGTGGAGGAGTATTTATATCGAGCAACAATGGTGGACTTTGGACTGCTGTAAATAATGGTTTGACAAATTTGAATGTTTATTCATTACTTGTTGAAGGGACAACTATTTTTGCGGGTACAGACGACGGAGTTTTTTATTCAAACAATATGGGCGCTAACTGGACTTCATTAAATAATGGTTTTCCTGCAAATACTGCTGTACAAGCATTTACTGTAAGTGGAACATATATTTTTGCAGGTATTCGACTTTATCCTTATGGAGTTTGGAGACGACCTTTATCAGATGCAACATCGGGCATAAAAGATAACTATAATAATAATAATTTTAATTTATACCCAAATCCTGCTTCTGACTTTGTTACTTTAAATATTGACAACTCAAACCATGAAGAGGCAATATTAAATATTTATAATATTATTGGTGAGTTAATCCGGTCAGAAACGATTCAAAAAAATCAGCAACAAATTAATGTCGGTAATTTAAACAACGGAATTTACGTGCTCGAAATCAAATCCAATGGATGGTCAGAAAAACAAAAACTGATGATACAAAGATAATATTGACACAATTAATACTTTGCAAGTCATAAAGCCAATATTTTAAATTTAATAATTTCATGGAAAAGCAAAACGCAATAAAACTCTTTAACGATAAGCAAATTCGTACAATATGGGACGATGAACAAGAAAAATGGTATTTTTGTATTGTTGATGTAATGGGCGTACTTACTGAAACAGACCGTCCGCGTAAGTATTGGGGTGATTTAAAATCTAAACTTAAAAAAGAAGGCAGTGAACTGTCCGAAAAAATCGGACAGTTGAAAATAGCAGCAGAAGATAACAAAATGAGGCTTACTGATGTCGCTGATACCGAACAACTTTTTCGACTTATTCAAAAGGATGGATCTTATTGTAAAAATTAATTATTATAATCATGCGTATATTAAAATTTGGAGGTTCTTCAGTAGCTGATACCGATCAAATAAAGAATGTTATCAGCATTGTAAAACAATATAGTTCTGCAAATACAAATTTAGCTGTTGTTGTTTCTGCCCAAAGCGGTGTAACCGATCAGTTAGTGGAGCTTTGTGGTTTAATACCCTTCAAAAGAGCATACAGCGAAGCCGTTATAAAAGAATTGGAACAAAGGCATCTCTCTAATATTAAAGCCTTACTTCATGTATCTCAACAACCTGCCGCGATGGCTGAAATTATGGTTATATGCAACGAACTGGCGGATATTACCAAAGGAGCTTCAATGGTGGGAGAAGTAACTGCCCGTACTCACGACCTGATATTGAGTTTTGGCGAACGTTTGTCGGCTTTTGTACTTTTCCAGGCTTTAAAATCAGAAATAAAAAATGCTCAATTTGTTGATTCGCGCGTATTAATCAAAACAGACATGTCTTTTGGGCATGCCAAAGTTAATTTTGAACTAAGCAACAAATTGATAAAAGATTATTTTGAAGAAAATAAAGGACTAAATATAGTTACCGGTTTTATTGCCAGCTCTACAGAAGGAGAAACTACTACTTTAGGACGAAGCGGTTCTGATTATACTGCTGCTATATTAGGAGCCGCTCTAAATGCTGATGCTATTGAGATATGGACTGATGTGGATGGTGTAATGACTGCCGATCCCCGCTATGTGAAAGAAGCGCAAAGTATCCGGCAATTATCATACAGCGAAGCTATGGAATTATCGCACTTTGGAGCTAAAGTAATATTCCCTGCCACCATGCAGCCTGCAATGGCAAAGCAAATTCCTATACATGTAAAAAATACTTTCAATCCTACACATAATGGAACCTTGATTTGTAATGAATCAGGTAAGGATACAGGCTTAATAAAAGGCGTTGCTTCACTCAAAAATATTTGTCTGATAAATGTTGAAGGAAGTGGAATGGTCGGTGTAGCAGGTGTTTCAGCGCGGTTGTTTCATGCTTTATCTGAACAAAAAATTAGTGTAATCCTTATTAGCCAGGCATCTTCGGAACATTCTATTTGTATAGGGATAATGCAGGATGATGCCGAGAAAGCGTGCCTATTGTTACGTAAAACTTTTGCTGAAGAATTATTTGCAGGCTTGATATCATCTGTCTTTTATGAAGGTGAGCTTGCAATTATAGCTGTGGTAGGCGAAAATATGCGCAAATTACCTGGCGTTTCAGCGCGTGTTTTTGGTCCGCTTGGACGCAATGGTATCAACGTGAAAGCAATATCGCAGGGCAGTTCCGAATTAAATATTTCGATAGTTATTCAACAGGGTGATTTGCAAAAGGCTTTGCGCGTATTGCATCAATCATTGTTTACTTATGATCTATTAAAATTACATCTTTATATAGCAGGAACAGGCAAAATAGGAGTGAAGTTAATTGAAATGATTGAAAGCCAAAGCGAGTTTCTTGTTTCTCAAAAAATTGCTCTTAAAGTTCGTGGTATATGTAACAGTAGGAAAATGATTATCAGTGAGGATGATATCATCGTAAACAATTGGAAAGCATTATTGGAGAATGATGCGGAAACAGCAAACTTGCAAAGTTTTGTTGAAAAATCCTTACTACAGAATATGGAAAACAGTGTATTTATTGATGTTACTGCATCCGATGAACCTGTAAAACAATACAATAAACTGCTTTCAAACAACGTAGCAATAGTTGCCGCCAACAAACGGGCGAATACTCAAAGTATGGAGCAATATAATTTATTACATAATTCTGCAAAAAAAAGAAATACCCCTTTCCTCTATGAAACTAATGTAGGCGCGGGTTTGCCCGTGATAAACGTATTACGTAGTCTTATGGTTAGCGGCGACAAAGTGATGAAAATAGAAGCGGTATTATCGGGAACAATGAATTATCTTTTGTCAGAATACAATGGTGCCATACCTTTTACAGAACTTGTCAAATTCGCCAAAAACAACAATTATACAGAACCCGATCCACGCGATGATTTAAGTGGGATGGACGTAGCCCGCAAATGCCTGATATTGGCTCGTGAATGTGGCTGGAGTATGGAATTGGAAGAAATAGAAGTGGAATCTTTAATGTCGTCGGAAGCCGCAAAAGCTAAAGATGTTCCGGCATTTTTTGAAGAACTTAAAAACTATGACAAAATATTTCAAAAACGATTTGAAGATGCGGAAGCAAAAGGGAAAAGAATCCGTTATGTTGCAAATATTGAAAATGGCAAAGCAAAAGTTTCGGTGGTAGAAGTGGATGAAAACCATCCTTTTTATAATTTAAAGGGAGCGGAAAACTGCATAAGCCTTACAACTAAATACTATTTGCAATATCCAATGGTAATTAAAGGACCCGGGGCCGGAGTGAACGTAACTTCCGCAGGAGTACTTGCCGATATTGTTCGCATAGCCGAAGGCCTAAAACGATAAATTTATACTGCAAACGGGGTAAATTGACGCATTTAGTGATTGCAATAAGGTAATAGGTATAGGGCGTAAAGGCATAAGGTGTAGCGTGTTATACCATATACCTTATACCTTTTCCCCGAAACCAAAATGTGCAAATTTATACCATGCGTAGTATAGTATGAATTAAAAAAATAACTCTTATTTAAATATATGAATCCTTATAAATCTGTAACGGCATTTGCTCCCGCTACTGTGGCTAATGTAAGCTGTGGTTTCGATATAATGGGTTTCGCTATAAAAGGAATAGGTGACAAAGTAACTATTTCCCTGCAGTCGGATATTCCTGATTCACCTGTAATTTTAAGTGGTAATTATGGACATTTAATACCTTCAGAAAGGATTAAAAATACAGCAGGTGTTGCAGTAAATGCCTTTTTGAAAGCAAGAGGTAATTCACAATTAAACGTACGTATTGAATTAGAAAAAAACATGCCCTTGGGAAGTGGAATGGGTAGTAGCGCTTCCAGTTCGGCGGCTGCTGTGTTTGCTCTGAATCACTTATTGGGATGCCCTTTAAGCGTTAGTGAATTAATACCTTTTGCAATGGAAGGCGAGCGAATAGCATGTGGGGCAGCTCATGCCGATAATGTTGCTCCTGCCTTGCTGGGCGGCTTCGTGCTTATACGAAGTTACAGCCCTCTTGATATTATTTCTGTTTCATGTCCTGATGAGTTGTTTTGCACGCTTGTGCATCCGCATATAGAACTGCAAACTATTGATGCCCGCAGAATATTGAAAAATGATATTTCTATGGAAGATGTTGTTAAGCAAAGCGCCAATGCAGCAAGTTTTATGGTGGCATTATTGCAAAATGATTATAACTTATTAGGCCGCTCCATGCACGATTTATTAGCTGAACCCAAACGTACACAACTTATTCCCGGATTTGAAAATGCTAAACATAATGCGTTAAATGCAGGAGCTATTGGTTGTGGTATATCGGGTTCAGGACCTTCACTGTTTGCTTTGTGCAGAAGTGAATTAACCGCAAACATAGTTGCAAAAGAGATTAAAAAAAGTTTTTTAGATGCTGGTCTTGAAAGCGATACATTTATTTCATCGCTTAATGCGCCCGGAGCTTGTATTGTAAACACTAAATAGAGTCTATTTGTAAACTTATAGTATTAAAATATTAAATGCAAATTTTAAAATGCAAAATCTAAAATGAAAAATTTTAAAAAAACATTATAAACATTGATAATTCTGTGTCTCATAAATTTACAATTTACAATTTAACTTTTGCAATTTGCAATATATTTTTATTTCTGGCTACATTAAGGGTCGTCAATAATTAACATTATTATTCATTATAGATGAACTATTATA